>CAYNCY010000199.1:0-6801 GCA_964395195.1 uncultured Steroidobacteraceae bacterium | reverse complement strand
CGCTCTTCCTGTCGGGCGGCATCGTCGATGGCGCCGAGGCCGAGGCGCAGGTGATGCAGCGCTCGCTGCACTCCGAGTTCGGGCTCGAGGCGCGCTGGCTCGAGACACGCTCCCGCACCACCGAGGAGAACGCGCGCGAGAGCGTGCCGATGCTCCGCGCACTCGGCCTCAGGCGGGTCCTCCTCGTGACTTCCGCCGTGCACATGCCGCGCTCGGTCGCGGAGTTCCACGCCGCCGGCCTCGAGGTGATCCCGACGCCCGTCGGCGCGAGCGAGGGGGTCGCGCTGGGGCTGCGCGCCTGGTTGCCATCGGCGACCGCGCTCGCCCGGAGCCAGGCCGCCCTCTACGAGCTGGCCGGCCGCCTGGTCGCGGTGCTCGGCGGTCGCGGCTGACGATGGGTCGGGCTCCGCGATTTCGCTACACTCGGCAGCCATGCTGACCTACCCCGACATGAACCCGGTGGCCCTGCCGCTCGGGCCCCTCAAGGTGCGCTGGTACGGGATCATGTACGTGCTCGGCTTCACGGCCGCGTGGTGGCTCGCGCGGCGCCGTGCCCGCGCGGCAGAGTCGAGCTGGACGGCGCTCGAGGTCGACGACCTCGTGTTCTACGCGGCGCTCGGCGTCGTCGCGGGCGGCCGGCTCGGCTGGCTCCTGTTCTACGGCCAGCAGGCGCTCGCCGAGGATCCGACCTACTGGTACAAGATCTGGCTCGGCGGCATGAGCTTCCACGGCGGGCTGATCGGCGTCCTGACGGCGCTCGCGATCCTCGCCTGGCGCCGCGGCCGGAACCTCGGCGATGTCTTCGACTTCACGGCGCCCCTCCCGACGCTCGGCCTCGCGGCGGGGCGCTTCGGCAACTTCATCAACGGCGAGCTCTGGGGCAAGCCCACGGACCTGCCGTGGGGCTTCGCGGTCAAGGGACCGGACGGCGTCGTGCGCGTGCTGCACGCCTCCCAGCTCTACGAGGGGATCCTCGAGGGGCTCGCGCTCTTCGTGATCCTGTGGTGGTTCACCGCGCGGCCGCGCCCGCGCTGGGCGGCGACGGCGCTCTTCCTCATCGGCTACGGGACCTTCCGGATCCTGATCGAGTTCGTGCGCATCCCGGACGCGGTCCCGGGCTACCTCGCGGGCGGCTGGCTGACGATGGGCATGGTGCTCTCGGCACCGATGCTCGCGATCGGGCTCGCGCTCCTGGTGTTCTCCTACGTGCGACGCCAGCCCTCCGGGAACTACGGCGTCCGGCCGGGCGTTGCATGAAGGCCTATCTCGATCTCCTGCGGCACGTCCGCGAGCACGGCACCCCGAAGGCCGACCGCACCGGCACGGGGACGCTCTCGGTATTCGGCTGGCAGCTGCGCTTCCCGCTCGCGGCGGGCTTTCCGCTCGTCACGACCAAGAAGATGCACGTGAAGAGCATCGTGCACGAGCTCCTCTGGTTCCTGCGCGGCGAGACCAACACCGCCTACCTCAAGGCGAACGGCGTCTCGATCTGGGACGAGTGGGCGGATGAGAACGGCGAGCTCGGTCCCGTGTACGGCAAGCAGTGGCGCGACTGGGTCGCGCCCGACGGCCGCCACATCGACCAGATCAGCGGCGCGCTCGAGCAGATCCGCCGGCGACCGGACTCGCGGCGCATCATCGTCAGCGCCTGGAACGTCGGTGAGCTCGACCAGATGGCGCTCGAGCCCTGCCACGCGTTCTTCCAGTTCTACGTCGCCGCCGGACGGCTGTCGTGCCAGCTCTACCAGCGCAGCGCGGATCTCTTCCTCGGCGTGCCGTTCAACATCGCGAGCTACGCGCTCCTCGTGCACATGGTCGCCCAGCAGTGCGACCTCGAGGTCGGCGACTTCGTGTGGACGGGCGGTGACTGCCACCTCTACCGGAATCACCTCGCGCAGGTCGAGGAGCAGCTCGCGCGCGAGCCGCAGCCGCTGCCGAAGCTCGTCATCAAGCGCCGGCCGCCGACCCTGTTCGATTACCGCTTCGAGGATTTCGAGTTCGTCGACTACCGGCCACTGGCTGCGATCAGGGCTCCCGTCGCCGTCTGAGCGCCGCGCACGTTTTCATTTTTGCCACTTCGAGGATCTGCATGACCCGCTTCCGAGGCCTGCCGCCATTCCGCGTCCGACGCTCCAGCATCCACGGCACGGGCGTCTTCGCGACGCGTCGCATCCGCGCCGGTACCCGCATCGTCGAGTACCAGGGCGAGCGCATCACGCACGACGAGGCCGACCGGCGCTACGCCGACAAGCACCTCTCCGACAACCACACGTTCCTGTTCACGGTCGACGAGAAGACCGTGATCGACGGCGGCGTCGGCGGGAACGCCGCGCGCTTCCTCAACCACGCCTGCGATCCCAACTGCGAGACCGTCGTCGTCAGGCGGCGCATCTACATCGAGGCGACGCGCGACATCGCGGTCGGCGAGGAACTCCACTACGACTACCGGCTCGAGCGCGACATCGACGACCCGCCGGAGATCGAGGCGATCTTCGGCTGCCGCTGCGGCACCTGGGACTGTCGCGGCACGATGCTCCTGCCCGGCAAGGCCCGGACGGCCAGCCCCGCGACGGTCGGCGCGGAACCGATCTAGCGGTGGACGCCGCCGCCGACCGTCCGGCGGTGGCGCGGCTCGTCTCTGCGATCGGCCGTACGGGCTGGGCCATCGAGCCCGGCTTCATCGATGAGCCGCTCGCGGCGGCGCTGCGCGAGCGCAGCGTCGCTCTCGACCGGGCCGGCGGCTTTCGGCCGGCAGCCATCGGCGCAGGCGCCTCGCGCGCCGTACGCCCGGCGCTGCGCGGGGATCGGCTGTGCTGGCTCGGCCCCGCCGAGGGCGCCGCGGAGGTCGCGCTCTTCGCCGCGTTCGAGACGCTCCGGCTCGCGCTCAACCGCGACCTTGCGCTCGGCCTCTTCGACGTCGAGTGCCACTACGCGATCTACGCGCCGGGCGCAGGCTACGTCCGCCACCTCGACCGCTCGCCGGCGGGAGCGGAGCGCGTGATCTCGGCGGTCCTGTACCTCAACGAGGCCTGGACGGTCGCGGATGGCGGCGAGCTCAGGCTGCACACCGGGTCCGGGGCCGTGACGACGCTGCCGGCGGGCGGCACGCTCGTGCTCTTCGAGAGCGCGCGTTTCGAGCACGAGGTGCTCGTGTCGCGGCGCGAGCGCTTCAGCATCGCCGGCTGGTTCCGGCGGCGTGCGCGCGTTCCGGCCTAAGGGGTGCCGCGGCGCCGCTCGCGGCTCGCGAGCGCATCGAGGAAGCGCGCGAGCTCATCGGCATCCGACTGCGCCACGTTGAAGCGCCAGTACGGCGTCGCGCGCCCATCGGGCCGGAAGAGCTCGCCGGGCGCGAGCAGGACGCCCGCCGCCGCCGCCGAGCGCCACAGCCGGCTGACGCTGTCGCGCGAGCGCAGCCGGCCCCAGAGGAAGAGCCCCGCCGCGGGGCGGAACGCGAGCTCGGCGCCGCGCGAGAGCAGGACCTCCTGCACGCGCTGCTGGCTATGGGCGAGGCGGCGCCTCAGCGTCTCGAGGTGGCGGCGGTAGTGGGGGAGCGTGAGGACGCCGAGCACCAGCTGCTCGACGAGCTCGCTCGAGGCAAGCGCGCTCAGAACCTTCGTCCGCGCGAGACGCCGCGCGACCTCCGGGGACGCCGCCGCGTAGCCGACCCTGAGGCTGGGTGCGATCGTCTTCGAGACGCTCGAGACGTAGACCACGCGCCGGCACTGGTCGAGCGCGGCGAGCGGCAGCGGCGGCGTCGGCGCGAGGTCCGCGAAGATGTCGTCCTCGATGACCCGAAAGCCGTGCTGCTCGGCGAGCTCGAGCACGCGCCGCGCGACCGGGAGTTCGGTCGTCGTGCCGGTCGGGTTGTGCAGTGTCGTGTTCGTGAAGAAGGCCGCGAGGGAGCGGCGGCGCGCGAGAGCGGCCAGCACCTCGACGTCGGGGCCCGTGGGCAGGCGCGGCACGCCCTGGAGCTTGACGCCGCGCGCGCGCAGGAGCTCGAGCGTCGGCGGGTAGCCCGGATCCTCGACCGCAACGGTGTCGCCGGGCTCGAGCAGCGTGCGCACGATCAGGTCGAGCGCCTGGCTCGCGCCCTGCGTCAGCACCAGCGCGTCATCGCCGATGCCAAGGCCGCGCGCGCGCAGCTGGGTCGCAAAGTGGGCGCGCAGCGCCTCGAGCCCGGCCGGCGAGCCGTAGCCGTGGGCGGGCAGGGGCAGGCGCGCCTGTGCGCGCAGCGCCGCGCGAATGCCCTCGCCGTACTGCCAGCCGGCCGGGAGCCAGCCGCCACCGGCGTCGACCAGGATCGGCTGCGCGCGGGCCTCGAGCCGCCGCTCCCACAGGGCATCCGCGGTCGCGCCCGCGCGTGTCGCCACCGGCAGCGCGGCGGGCACCCCCGCGACGAAGTAACCGCGGCCACGGCGCGCCTCGATGAGGCCGGTGGCGACGAGGACGTTGTAGACCTCGGCGGCGGTGAAGGCGCTGATACCGCGCTCGCGCGCGAGCGCGCGCACCGATGGGAGGGCGGCGCCGGGCGGGAGCGCCCCGCCTGCGATGCGCGCGCGCACGTCCTCGACCAGCCGGGCGCGCAGCGCGCCGCGCGACGGCGGTGGTTCGACGGGCGGACGAGGTACTCGTACTGGCATAAATACCAGTACAGTATAGCAACTAGTTGCGGTCACCGTGTCTGGCCGGAACGGGCGCCCGGGCGCAACCTGCCTGCGTGTACCGGCCGGTCGCTGCCCCCGCTCGCGACCGCCCCGAACGTCCGCTTTCCCGGCTGCGGCCGGATGGGAGATCCGCGTGAACGCCGTGACTCAGCCGCATGCCGATAGCCGCGAAGCCGCGCTTCGCGCCTGGTGGATGCCCTTCACCCACAACCGCTACTTCAAGTCCGCGCCGCGACTGATCGAGTCGGCGAAGGGCTGCTACTACACGCTCGCCGACGGCCGACGCCTGTTCGACTGCCTGTCGGGCCTGTGGTGCTCGCCCCTCGGCCACTCCCACCCGCGCATCGTCGAGGCCGTCAAGGCGCAGCTCGACAAGCTCGACTACGCGCCGAGCTTCCAGATGGGGCACGAGCCCGCCTTCCGGCTCGCCTCCCGCATCGCGGCGCTCGCCGGGCGCCCCGAGGATCGCGTCTTCTTCACGAACTCAGGGTCCGAGTCGGTCGACACCGCGCTCAAGATCGCGGTCGCCTACCACCGCGTGCGCGGCGAGGCCTCCCGCACCCGCATCATCGGGCGCGAGAAGGGCTACCACGGCGTCGGCATGGGCGGCATCTCGGTCGGTGGCATCGTGCCGAACCGCAAGATGTTTGCGCCGCTGATGATCCCGGGCGTCGATCACCTGCCGCACACCTACAACGCGGCCGAGATGGCGTACAGCCGCGGCCAGCCGACCTGGGGCAAGCACCTCGCGGACGAGCTCGAGCGACTGGTGGCGCTGCACGATGCCTCGACCATCGCCGCGGTCATCGTGGAGCCCATGCAGGGCTCCGGTGGCGTGATCGTGCCGCCGAAGGGCTACCTCGAGCGCCTGCGCGAGATCTGCACCAAGCACGGCATCCTCCTCATATTCGACGAGGTCATCACCGGCTTCGGGCGGCTCGGCACGCCCTTCGGCGCGGAGTACTTCGGCGTCAAGTCGGACCTGACGACCTTCGCCAAGGCCGTCAACAACGCGACCGTGCCGCTCGGCGGTGTGATCGCGCGCGATGACATCTACCAGGCCTTCATGACGGGCCCCGCCCACATGATCGAGTTCTTCCACGGCTACACCTACTCGGCGCACCCGCTCGCGGTCGCCGCGGCGCACGCGACGCTCGATGTGATGGCCGACGAGAAGCTGATCGCGCGCGCGGCGGAGCTCGCGCCCGTGCTCGAGCAGGCGGTGCATTCGCTGCGCGGCGAGCCGCACGTCATCGACATCAGGAACGTCGGCCTGGCCGCCGCCATCGAGCTTAGCCCCGTCGCGGGCTCACCGGGGCTGCGCGGCGTCAGGGTGTTCGAGAAGGCGCTCGATGAGGGCTACATGGTGCGCTTCAGCGGCGACATCATCGCCGTCGCTCCGCCGTTCGTGAGTTCGGTGGCCGAAGTGCAGGGAATGATCGAGGGTATCCGGCGCGCGCTTCGCGCCGTGCCGGCCCAGACGGTCTGAGTCAAGGAGACGGGAACGTGAGCGCAGTGCCGAAGCAGACTGGAATCCAGGCCCCGACGAGCCTCGTCGGTCACTTCATCGGCGGCAGCCGCGTCACGGGCGCGGGCACACGCCGCTCGCCGGTATTCAACCCGACGCTCGGCCGGCCCGTGCGCGAGGTCGTGCTCGCCGAGGCGGCCGACGTCGATGCCGCCGTCAAGGCCGCGACCGAGGCGCAGAAGGCGTGGGGCCGCATGCCCGCGCTGTCGCGTGCGCGCGTGCTGTTTCGCTTCAAGGAGCTGCTCGGCCAGCACGCCAAGGCGATCGCCGCGACGCTCTCCGAGGAACACGGCAAGACGCTCGCCGATGCCGAGGGCGAAGTGACGCGCGGCACCGAGGTCGTCGAGTTCGCGTGCGGCGCGCCGCAGCTGCTCAAGGGCGAGTTCAGCGAGAGCGTGGGCACGGGCGTCGATGCGTATGGCGTCCGCCAGCCGCTCGGCGTCGTGGCCGGCATCACGCCGTTCAACTTCCCGGCGATGGTGCCGATGTGGATGTTCCCGGTGGCCCTCGCCTGCGGCAATGCCTTCATCCTCAAGCCCTCCGAGCGGGATCCGTCGGTGTCGCTCGTGCTCGCCGACCTCCTCAAGCAGGCCGGTCTCCCGGATGGCG
>CAYNCY010000198.1:0-6817 GCA_964395195.1 uncultured Steroidobacteraceae bacterium | reverse complement strand
GCCACCAGCATGTCCGGTGTGAAGCCGTGGTCGACGCGCTCGACGACCTGCTCGATGATCGGTCCCTCGTCGAGGTCGTGCGTGACGTAGTGCGCCGTCGCGCCGATCAGCTTGACGCCGCGGTCGTAGGCCTGGTGGTAGGGCTTCGCGCCCTTGAAGCCGGGCAGGAACGAGTGGTGGATGTTGATCGCCCGCCCGCGCAGCTGGTGGGACAGGTCGTCCGAGAGGATCTGCATGTAGCGCGCGAGCACGACGAGTTCGGTGCGCGTCGAGTCGACGAGCTCGATCAGCCGGCGTTCCTGCTCGGCCTTGGTCGCGGGCGTGACCGGCAGGTGGAAGTAGGGAAGCCGGTGCTGCGCGGCCGTCGGCTGCAGCGTCACGTGGTTGGAGACGATCGCGGTCACCTCCATGTTGAGCTCGCCGATCCGGTGCCGGTACAGCAGGTCCTCGAGGCAATGGTCGAAGTTCGAGACCATGATCAGCACGCGCGTCCGCTCGGCCGTATCAACGATCCGCCACTCCATCGCCTCGGCCTTCGCCACCGTCTCGAATTCCTTGCGCAGGCGATCCACGTCGAGTTTCTCGCCCTGCGGCCCGCAGAACGTCGCGCGCAGGAAGAAGCGCTGCGAGATCGTGTCGTCGAACTGCTGCATCTCGATGATGTAGAAGCGCCGCTGCGCGAGGAACGCGGTGACGGCGGCCGTCGTGCCCGCGCGGCTCGCGCAGGTGGCGGTCAGGACGAGGGGATGATCGGTGTCGAACTTCATTGAGGCCACTCCGGCGCGCGTCGGGCGCCCGCAGCCATGGAGAGTGGCAGAGTTCGGGCGCCCTCCGATTGTCCGAATGCGACAGTCGTTGACCGTGGCGCGACCCCGGCGAGCGGTCCGTCACGCTCCTTCCATCACGTCTCGCGCCGAGTACCCGGGTGGAATGGGCCTAGCGAAAAAAGGGATTTGGGCCGGTACAGCCGTTCTGGACGTCCGTCCCGTGCCGCCCCGGCGGATCGCGGTTACAATGTCGCATCCTGGCAAGCCGCTGTCGCGAAGCCACCCGCGCCACGAGGGCCGAGGTCGTACCATCGCTCGCCAGCGAGGCTCTATGCTAAGGCTAGGACTCGGCTCGAAAAACTGCGGGGAGCACCGGTAATGGCTGACGATTCAGGCGACGAATTCGACCTCAGTTCCCTCAACGATGCCGAGCTGGCAGAGCAGGTCCATGACGACCTGTACAACGGCCTGAAGGAAGAGGTCGAGGAAGCGACCCACATCTTCCTGAAGCGCGGCTGGTCGCCGGAGAAGGTCCTCAACGACGCGCTCGTCGAGGGCATGCGGATCGTCGGCATCGACTTCCGTGACGGCATTCTGTTCGTGCCCGAAGTGCTGCTCGCCGCGAACGCGATGAAGGGCGGCATGGAGATCCTCCGGCCGCTGCTCGCCGAGACGGGCGCCCAGCCGATCGGCAAGGTCGTGATCGGCACCGTGAAGGGCGACATCCACGACATCGGCAAGAACCTCGTCGGCATGATGCTCGAGGGTGCGGGATTCGAGGTCATCGACCTCGGTATCAACAACCCGGTCGAGAAGTACCTGGCGGCGCTCGAAGAGCACCAGCCGGACATCCTCGGCATGTCGGCGCTGCTGACGACGACGATGCCGTACATGAAGGTCGTCATCGACACGCTCAAGCAGAAGGGCCTGCGCGACAAGTACATCGTGCTCGTGGGCGGTGCGCCGCTCAACGAGGAATTCGGCAAGGCGATCGGCGCGGACGCGTATTGCCGCGACGCCGCGATTGCCGTCGAGACCGCCAAGGCCCTGATCGCCGCACGGCGTGCGGCGCGCTGAGGCGCTGACAACCCGATGGACGGTGGCATTCGCACACTGGCCATCGCCTGCGGAGCGCTGGCGCGCGAGATCGTCGCGCTCAAACGCCTGAACGGCTGGGACACGCTCGACATCGAGTGCCTGCCGCCGGAACTGCACAACCGTCCCGAGCGCATCCCCGCCGCCGTGAAGGCCGCGATCGCCGGCGCGCGCGATCGCTACCAGCAGATTTTCGTCGCGTACGCCGATTGCGGCACGGGCGGCCAGCTCGATGCCGTGCTCGAGGCCGAAGGAATCGAGCGCCTGCCCGGCAGCCATTGTTACGAGTTCTTTGCATCGGCCGCGGTCTTCGCTGCGCTTCACGACGCGGAACCCGGCACTTTCTACCTGACCGACTTCCTGGTCCGGCATTGCGACCGCCTGGTGATTGCGGGACTCGGGCTCGATCGCCACCCGGAACTCGCGAACGAGTACTTTCGGAACTACCGTCGCGTCGTCTATCTCGCGCAGCTCGATGACGCCGCGCTGTCGGCGGCGGCGGAGAAGGCGGCCCAGCGCCTCAACCTCGCCTACGAGCGCCGCCTGACCGGCTACGGCGAGCTCGCGAGCAGCCTCAAGAACGCGGTCGCGATCCCGGTCGCGACGCTGAAACACAGAAAGGAACTGAGCCCGTGGCCTCGCTGATCGTCATTTCATGGCGCGACATCCCCGCGCAGGTCATCGTCAAGCGTGGCCGCGAGACCGCGAAGGTCCAGCTGTCGCCGCGATTCCACGAGGCTGTCGATCGCGCGGCGATGCGCGCGGGCAAAGGCAGCTCCGATGCCTACCTCGCCGACTGGAAGCGCAGCGCACCGCGCCCCTGCGGCGAGGACCTGCAGGCGGAGGCGGCCGCAGAAGCGGCGCGCCTCGAAGCGCAGTACAGCGATGCCGACCTCGAACGCATGATCAAGGCGAAGGGCCTCAACGAGCCGCCGCCCGGCGCCACGGGCTGAGCCGATGTACGCCGTTCGCCTCTGGTCGATCCGTCACTCCCGCGGGCTCGCGCGCTTCTACACGGGCTTCGAGGCGGTCCTCGTGCGCCTGGCGCCGGTGTGGGCGTTCTTCGGCCACCGCCGCCTCGAGCGCCCGGCCGCGGCGCTTGAACGCGGGGTCAAGGGACTCCTGTTCGACTGCAAGATGTGCGGGCAGTGCGTACTCAGCTCCACCGGCATGTCCTGCCCGATGAACTGCCCGAAGCAGCTGCGGAACGGCCCCTGCGGCGGCGTGCGTGCGAACGGCCACTGCGAGGTGAAACCGGAGATGCGCTGCGTCTGGGTCGAAGCCTTCCGCGGCGCGGAGCGCATTCCGGGCGGGCTCGACAAGATCCGCGTCGTGCAGACCGCCGTCGACCGTCGCCTCGAAGGCAGTTCGTCGTGGCTGCGCGTCGTGCGCGAGAAGACGGGGACCGGCGCATGATCTTCGAGGACGAACCGGTTCCGGGCTACCCGCTGCCCATTCTTCCCGGCCACACCTCGCCCGGACGGCTGGAGCGCGTACTTCGCGCCGGCGCGTTCGCCGTCACCACCGAGCTTGCGCCGCCAGATTCCGCCGATCCCGAGGAAGTCCTGCGCCGCGCACGGATCTTCGACGGCTTCGTCGATGCGATCAACGCTACCGACGGCAGCGGCGCGAACTGCCACATGTCGAGCCTCGCCGTCTGCGCGCTCCTGACGCGCGTCGGCTACGCGCCCGTCATGCAGATCTCCTGCCGCGATAAGAACCGGATCGCGATCCAGGGCGACATCCTCGGCGGCGCGGCGATGGGCGTCTGCAACATGCTGTGCCTGACGGGCGACGGCGTGCAGGCGGGCGACCATCCGCAGGCCAAGCCCGTGTTCGACCTCGATGCGATGTCGCTGCTCGGGATCGCGCGGACACTCCGCGACGACCATCATTTCCAGAGCGGCCGCAAGATCACCTTCGCGCCGCGCGTGTTCCTCGGCGCCGCCGAGAACCCGAACGCCCTCCCCATCGAGCATCGTGCGCTCAGGCTCGCGAAGAAGATTGCCGCGGGCGCGCAGTTCATCCAGACGCAGTACTGCTATGACATTCCGCTCCTGCGGACCTTTATGCGTGCGGTCGAGGATCTGGGGGTGCTCGACCAGGTCTCGATCCTGATCGGCGTCGGGCCGTTGCGCTCCGCCAAGGCCGCGGACTGGATGCGGACCAACGTTCCGGGCATCCACATTCCGGACACCGTGATCGCGCGCCTCGCCGGCGCCGCCAACCAGGCGACCGAAGGTCGCAATCTCTGCATCGATCTGGTGCAGGAAATCCGTTCGATCAAGGGCGTCGCCGGCGTCCACGTGATGGCCTACCGCCAAGAAGAATCCGTCGCCGAGGTCATCGAACGATCCGGCGTTCTCGCGGGACGGGTGCCCTGGCATCCCGAGCGCGACCAGCAATCCTCCGCCGACAGGAAAGCATCATGACCGACACCATCATCAGCTCCGCGACGCGCGAGGTTGTCATCGGGTTCAATCGACCATTCGTCATTATCGGCGAGCGCTTCAACCCGACGGGCCGCAAGATCCTCGCAGCGGAGATGGCCGCCGGCGACTTCAGCCGCGTCGAGGCCGATGCGCGCGCGCAGGTCGAGGCGGGCGCGCACATGCTCGACGTGAATGCCGGCATCCCGCTCGCCGACGAGCCGGCGATCCTCGCCAAGGCCGTGCAGCTCGTGCAGTCGATCACCGACGTGCCGCTGTCGATCGACTCATCGATCGTCGCGGCGCTCGAGGCGGGTCTCGCCGTCTACAAGGGCAAGGCGCTCGTCAACTCGGTGACCGGCGAGGAAGAGCGTCTCGAGTCGGTGCTGCCGCTCATCAAGAAGTACGGCGCCGCCGTCGTCGCGATCTCGAACGACGAGACCGGCATCTCCGAGGATCCGGACGTGCGCTTCGAGGTCGCCAAGCGCATCGTGCACCGCGCGATGGACCATGGCATTCCCGCCTCCGACGTCATCGTCGATCCGCTGGTGATGCCGATCGGCGCGATCAACCAGGCAGGTGTCCAGGTCATGCGCCTCGTGCGTCGCCTCAAGGACGAGCTCAAGGTCAACTCGACCTGCGGCGCCTCGAACGTCAGCTTCGGCCTGCCGGCGCGCGACGGTATCAACAGCGCCTTCCTGACCATGGCGATCGCGTCTGGCCTCACGTCTGCGATCACAAACCCCTTGCACGGCGACATCGTGCGCGCGTGCATGGGCGCGGACGTGATGATGGGCAACGACCCGGACTGTGCGCGCTGGATCCGCAAGTTCCGCGATCAGACTCCGCCGCCCGCGAATGCGAGCGGTGAGGTGCGCGGGCGCCGCGAGGGTGGTCATCGTCGCCGCGCCTCGGGACCGGCCTGAGCATTTGCCGCCGATGAACACGCAGGATCCGCTGGTCGTCTTCACGCCCTCCGGCAAGCGCGGGCGCTTTCCGGTCGGCACGCCGCTCCTGAGCGCCGCGCGCTCGCTCGGCGTCGACATCGACTCGGTGTGCGGCGGACGCGCAATCTGCGGCCGCTGCCAGATCCTGGTGGCGGAAGGGGAGTTCGCCAAGCACGGCATCCGCTCGGGCGCGGCGAGCGTCTCGGCGGCATCGGCGTTCGAGGAGCGCATCGGCCGACGGCTCAAGATGGAGCCGGGGCGGCGGCTGTCCTGCCAGACCAAGGTCGAGGCGGATGTCGTCGTCGACGTGCCCTCGACAAGCCAGGTGCACAAGCAGGTCGTTCGCAAGGCCGCCGAGGTCCGCGACATCGAGCTCTACCCGGTCGTCACGCTGCATTTCGTCGAAGTGACCGAGCCCGACATGCACGATCCGTCGGGCGACCTGAAGCGCGTGCAGGACGCGCTCGCGCGCGAGTGGCAGCTCGAGGGGCTTGAGTGCGATCTCGCCGTGATCCGAGGGCTGCAGCCGGTACTGCGCGCCGGGCAGTGGAAGGTCACGGTCGCCGTCCATGACCGCTCGCGCATCGTTGCGGTGTGGCCCGGTTTCCACGAGGCCGTCTACGGACTTGCAGTCGATGTCGGCTCGACGACGATCGCTGCGCATCTTTGCAACCTGACCAACGGTGAGGTCGTCGCTTCCGCCGGCCTCATGAACCCGCAGATCCGCTTCGGCGAGGATCTGATGAGCCGGGTCTCCTATTCGATGATGAACCCGGGTGGCGCCGAGCAGATGACGCTCGCCGTCCGCCAGGCGCTGACGGACCTCGCGACCGAGGTGGCACGTTCCGCCGGCATCGAACTCGCGACGATCCTCGAGATGACCCTGGTCGGCAACCCGATCATGCATCACCTCGTGCTGGGCATCGATCCCGTCGAGCTCGGCGGCGCGCCATTCGCGCTCGCCATCGATCGCTCGATCACGCTGACCGCCCAGGAACTCGGCATCGGACTCAACCCGAGCGCGCGTATTTACGCGCTGCCGTGCATAGCCGGACACGTGGGCGCCGACGCGGCCGGCGTGATGCTGGCGGAACGCCCGGACCTGCAGGACGAGATGACGCTGATCGTCGACGTCGGCACGAATGCCGAGATCGTGCTCGGCAGTCGCGCCCGTATCGTTGCCTGCTCGAGCCCGACGGGGCCGGCGTTCGAGGGCGCGCAGATCAGCTGCGGCCAGCGTGCGGCACCGGGCGCGATCGAGCGGGTGCGCGTCAGCCGCGAGACGCTCGAGCCGCGCTTCAAGGTGATCGGCAGCGACCTGTGGTCGGACGATCCCGGCTTCGAGGCCGAGACGGCCGGCAGCGGCGTCACGGGCGTGTGCGGCTCCGGCATCATCGAGGTGCTGTCGGAGCTCTTCCTCGCGGGCGTCATCACCCAGGACGGCGTCATCGACGGCGCGCTCGCGGCGCGCTCGCCGCGCATCGTCGCCAACGGCCGTACCTTCGCCTACGTGCTCTATACCGGCGCGCAGACGCTCATGATCACGCAGAACGACGTCCGTGCGATCCAGCTCGCCAAG
>CAYNCY010000197.1:0-6883 GCA_964395195.1 uncultured Steroidobacteraceae bacterium | reverse complement strand
GAAGGAAGTACTGGTTCGCCTTACCCTCGCCCGAATGCTGCGTCACGATGAGTCCGGGGACGTTTTCGAGCACGGCGGCAGGGCGCAGCAACGGCTGGGCGGCGATCTGCTCGGCGCTGACATCCCCGGCGGAGGCCGCCGGCATGTTGCTGACCCCGGTCGCGACGACGGTCACGGCCGCCAGCACCGGCTCGGCAACCACAGACGGTTCCGCTCGCGCGAGCCGAGGGGTGCCGACGACGACGGCCACGGTCAGGACGAGGCGAACCCAGCCGGGTGCCAGGCGGAAGGTGGCTCCGCGAGTGGATCGGGCGCCCACGCCGGCGAATTCCGTCCGTCCTCCAGGCATTCCGCTCCCCGCTCCTGCAGCCTCCCTTTCTCTACGGGCGGGAGGTCGCCTCGGATGCACGGGCGCGGAGTTATTTCTGGCGGGGGAAGCCCCTCAGGAGCGCCTTTTGGCCGCTGCCGCTCCGAAAACGCCGGGGCCGAGCCGAATCCGGCCTCCGCCGCCGGCCCCGGCGACGGTTAGCCGGATGCGATGGTCGCCACGAGAATGACCGGTCCCGTCGGGCTCCCCGTCGGCGAGCCCCGCTCGGGCTCGACGCTGACCGCGACCTTGTCCGCGGCCAGCAGCGCACCGCGCTGACGGTCATTGAGCGGCCGCGTGATGGTCCCGTCGGCCGGCAGGAGACCGAGCGACACGGGGTTCCCGCCGCGCGGGAGTGCCCAGAGTTCGTACGACTTGCCGACACGGGGCTCGACCGTGCCGACCGCGCGGATCGTGAGCGCGGCGAGATCCGGACGCCGCTCGATCTTCCAGACCGGATGCGCCGCGTCGGCACCGAGGGCGGCGACCGGTTGCAGCGCGACCGGTGTCTCGCGCACGAGCACGCCGATCAGGAGCCCGATGGCGACGACGCCCGCCGCGGCGGCGTACGTCCAGCGGCGACGTTGGCGCGAACGCTGTTGCGCCCGTTCGTCGTTCTGGAAGAGGCGTGCCGAGATCCCCGCCCAGACGCGTTCGGACGGCTGCACGGGCCGAACCCACCGGTCGAGTCCGCTCAAGTCATCCTCCCAGCGGCGCGTGGCACGGGCGGCCGCAGTGTTCGTTTCACAGAGGCGCTCAAATCGACGGCGCGCGGGTCCGCGCAGCGTGCCGAGAACGTGCTCCGCCGCCAACCGATCGATGAGTGCCGGGTTTTCGTAGTTCATGATTCGATGCACCGGCGCAGGCTCAAGAGGCTCCGCCGCACCCAGCTCTTGACCGTGCCGAGCGGCTGGCCGACGGCTCGCGCGATCTCCCCGTGCGTCAGCCCTTCCTGGTACGCGAGCACCAGGCAGTTTCGCTGCGGTGCAGCGATCTCCTCGAGGCAGCGCAGCAAGGCAGCGCCGAGTCCGAGTGCGGTCGCGCCCTCGCCAGGGTCCGGCAGCTGCAGGTTGGGTTCGCGCTCAAGCTCGAGGTCGGTGAGGGCGACGACGGGACGGCCACTGCGCTGCACGTCGATGGCGCGGTACCGGGCGATGGACACGAGCCACGCCATCGGCCGGCCGCGACTACCGTCGAACTGCTTCGCCTGCTGCCACACCTTCACGAAGACGTCCTGGAGTACGTCTTCGGCGACGTCCCGGCGCTTCAGCATGCGCATCAGGACGCCGAGAAGGGTCGGGGCGACGCGCTGGTAGAGCGTCGCGAGCGCGGCCGATTCGCCGAGCGCACAGCGTCCGAGGAGTGCCTCGACTTCCGCCGCATCCGGTTCGCGAGCGCTCATCACTGACGGCTACTCGTCGCACGGCGCCCGGGTGTCTCTTGAATCGGCATGGCTTGCTGCATCTTAGCCGAGGTTGTTGGTCGTGAGACGGATGAGCAGCCAGTACGCCGCCACGAGCGCGATCGCGCAGGCCCCTGCCGGCATGAAGGCCTGACGGTAGGCGCGGGTCTGGCGCAACATGAAGGCGACTGGCAGTACCGCCGCGACGATGCCGAGCTGCCCGATCTCCACGCCCATGTTGAAGCCGACCAGCGACAGCGCGAGATCGACGCCGCGCAGGCCAAGGTCCGCAAGGATCGCGGCGAACCCGAAGCCGTGCACCAGCCCGAACACGAACGCGACCGCCCAGCGCTTCTCGACGATGACGGGCTTCAGATTGTTGAGCGCACCCAGAAGCACCGTCAGTGCGATGCCGCACTCGACCCAGCGCGAGGGGAGGTGTACGACATCGAGTACGGCGAGCGACAGGGTCAGGGAGTGTGCGAGGGTGAATGCCGTCACCACCTTGAGGACGTCGAGGGCCGACGCTCGAAGACTCGTTCGCGGCAACCAGCCACCCGTGCCGTAGAGCACGACGGCGGGGAAGAGCAGCGTCAGCAGGAACAGGATGTGATCGTAGCCCTTGAGGATGTGCCAGATGCCTTCGGACACGAACGAGCGGAACTGCTGGCCGCGATCGGGGGAGCCGGCATTCACCGTCACGCGCGGCGTGTCGCGACTCAGCACTTCGGCCTGTTCGTGGCCGCCGCCCGACACCTCCAGCAGCCCGCGGTGGGTCGGATCGACCTCGAACAGCAGGCTGTAGCGGACGTTGAGCTCGACCGGCTTCAGCCCGCAGTCGGCCGCGAAGCGGAGCACCGCGTACCGCCCGTCGACGTGTTCATCGACCAGGAACTGGGTCAGGCGAGCCGGACAGATCGCCCGATCGCCCTGGCCGATGGCCTCGACCGACAGGTGCTCGAAGGCATAGTCGGCGATCCGCGCCTCGGCTACCCGCAACTCGCCCCAGGTGATCGCGCCGTCGTGGTTCGCATCGAGGCCGATGGCGAAATCGAGGTCGCGGATCGCGATGTCCCACTGCCCATCGACGACGGTCCCGTGATCCGCAACCGCGAGCCTCAGGTAGCTGTCGCTCTGCTTGTGTGCCGAGGCAATGCCGGCCGAGAGGACAAGGACGACGGCCAGTAACGCGCGGTGCCAGGACTTCACAAGGCACCTCTGGAACTGGCGCGCGACTCTGCGCCGAGGGTGTGGTCCTCGAAACGCGTGGCGGCGAGCCACTCGCTCAGCACCGCGCGGTCGGCGGCGGACCCCGTCGCAGCAAGAGCGCGCTCGTAGACCCGCACGTCCGTCGGCTCGCGCTGCGTCACCCAGTTGGCGGAGGCGACCCTAAGCGCCGCCGGCGCATCCCCCCGAACGTCGAGCAGGTACATCGCCTCCTCGCGCCGGTGCGTCGTGTCGCCGTCGCGAGCGGCGGCCTGCAATCGGTCCGCGTAGGTCGCTGCCCAGCGTGCCGCGTCGGGGGCCGCGCTGCGGCGGCCCGCGATCGCGAGCCGCAGCAGCAGGGGATCCTCGGCCTCGGCGCCGGCGAGCAACGCGATGACTTCGCGGGGTCGATCGAGCCGAAGGAGAAGGTCGGCGTACGTCGCCCGGAGATACGGATCCCCGGGGGCGATCGAGAGCGCCGTCCGCAAGTCCGACTCGGCACGCCGATCATCGCCAAGCCGCTCCGCCATTTCGGCGTGAACCGAGAGCACCCACGAACGGATGCCCGGCGGCAGTCGGGAATCGGCCGCCGCAACGGTCCCGAGAGTCGCGAAGCTCGCCGCGAGATGGCCGCTTCGGCCATCGACGCTCGCGAGGCAGGTGATCGCACTCACCTCGTCGGCGGAGCGGATGAGGCGCGCGCACGAGCGTCGCGCGCCCGGGTAGTCGCCCCGGAGCTCGAGCAGCGACGCCTGGGTCAGCCATGCCTGGCCATCGAGTGGCTGCAGACGGAGCGCACGGTTGAGGAGAACGAGCGCGGCATCAAATTTGTGCAGGTACTGGAGCGTGATTGCCTGCAGGACGAGTGCCTGCTCCGGAGGATTGGGAACGTTCAGCCACGGCAGCAGGACTGCCTGCGCATAGCCAACGTAACGCGGGTCGCTCGCCCGCCGTCCGATGTCGATGTAGCCGCGCGCGAGGGCGAGCGCGGCGTTGAGGTCCTTGGGTGCGGAGCGACCGGGGCTCAGTGCCGCCAGGCGGTCGAGTTCGGCCCGCGCCGGGACGCGCTCAAGCACCTCCGCGTCGTCCGTGGGCACCCGCGGCGCAGCGCCGGCGACCGTCGCCACGAGTACCAGAATCAAGGCGACGAGCGGGCGGCCGAGATGGCCGCCCGCCCGCCGCCCAATCGAGCAATCCCGCTTCACGGGCCGACCAACACGGAAGCAAAGGCTTCCGGGTTGTCATCGTCTTTGAACACGAAGACGGTGGTCGCGACCGAGACGGGCAGCGTCGTATCGGACTGACTCACCAGCAAATCCTTCGTGAAGACCGTGAAGTCGACCGAGGTCGGCGGCGGGGCGGGTGGCGGCACGGCGGCCGTCATTCCCGAACCGCCTCCGCCACACCCGGCCACGCAGACGGCCGCCGTCAGCAGTGCCAGAGCGCGCTTCACGGCGACACCGTCGCGCCGTTCGGCGAACCCGGGAACGGGCTGCGCAGGTACGGGAACGCGTCGAGGTAGTAGTCCGCCGGGCTGATGGCCCCGGTGACATGCGCACTCGCCGCATCCGCACCGGCCGCGCGCGCCCCGTCCGTGTACGGCAGGCCGCCGTTCGGATCGGTCGTCATCGTGCCGCAGTTACCGACGGCGCCACAGAGCGCGCCCATCGTTGCCCGCAGCGCAATGTCGACGACGTCATCGTACGGACGACGACCGTTGGGGAAGCCCGCAAGGTCGCCGCCGAGGACACCGAGGTCGTTCTGCGTGGCCGGCGGGGTCACGGCGGTTGACGTATTGAGGCGAAGCATCTCCGAGGGCGTGACCTTGAGCGGCTGGTTGATACCTTTGACACCGGTCAGGAACACGCTCACGAGATCGTTCCGCGGGCTATCGGGCACCTTCGCGGCGCTGCCAAACAGCGCGTTCAGGAGCACGGGAAGCGACGGGTTCGTCACGTAGGTCAGGAACTGCGTGTCATGACTCGGGTCGCTGCCGTTGAAGCGGTTCTTGTCGGGCAGTCCGATCACGACCTCGTTCACGAGCGGCATGCCCAGCCGTGACACCTGCGTCCAGGGACCGCCGTGGATGCGCACGCCGTCATCCGAATCGTTGCGATCGGCATCCGGGTTGATGACCTGGCCCTGACGCAGGCTCGCGGTCGTCCACGCGCCAATGACAGGGTCGGAGCCCTTCACGAGACACGCGATGGGTACCTCCAGCGCGATCGAGGTGACGTTCTTGTCGGCGATCGTGTTCGGGGCGCCGTCGCGGGGGCCGACGGGGTTCAGGTTGACGAGATCGAAGATCTCGCCGAGGTTGACGACGAAGCCGTCCTTGCGCTGGCCAACGAACACCCGTCCCGGCGTCGAGCAACCGGGAATCGAAATCGAATACACGAAGTTCGCGGCATACGCCGGATAGTCCGCGATCGACTTGTTGCCGATGTTGTCCATCGGCTTGTAGAACGTGTCGCCGCCGGTCGACGCGTTCATGACGGACTGCCGGTTCCCGCTGCGGGAGTCGCCGCGGACGACGTCGATCGAGTAACTCTGCGTCAGGTTGAGGTTTGTGCCGTTCGAGTCGATCGGGCCGATGTTGACGAGCGGTACGGCGACGTTCTTGCCGCCGCTCGGCACGGTCAGGTTCTTGTACTTGTTGGTGAACCTGAACTGGAAGGTGAGTTCCGCCTTGGAGTCACCGTCGTTGTCGATCTTGATCTCGTACAGCGCCTTCGGGTCGAGCGAAAAGTAGTTCGGTCCGCCGTAGGCATCCTGAAGCGGGTTGTAGTTGGCGATGAAGGTGACGAAGTTGCTCCGCCCGGGTTCATAGCTCCTGAACATGTAGAAGTCGGTACCGTCGACGCGGGGCGATCCGGCGATGAACGGCGCTTCGCGATGGCTGGATGCCATCGCATCGAGTGGCAGGGCGGTCGCGGCAATCGCGAGCACGCCCCAGTAGGTCATTGATTTCATTGGTAGTCCCCTGCAGTTAAAAAGCGATCCACTCGCTCTACGAGCCGGGGGGCCTGCCGGATGCAGGGAAGGTCTAAATAAAGTGTGGCGTGAGGAGCCTCGCAGCGGCGCGCTCGCGACAACCGCGGCAAACTCCCAGATCGCAGCGCGCGTCGGGCGGCTTGCGACACAGGCACTCTCGGACTGAATCAGGACGTGTGCACGCGCAGCCGCGTCTTGAGCGCCTTGCCTGCGCCGCTTCGGGATACGCCAGGACGACCGGGACCTCAGTGCGCCGATCCGCGTTGAGCACGAGCGCGAGTTGCCCCGCCGCTCCCGGCGCGGCTTCGATCCCGGCCGGGTAGGCGTTCCGACCGCCCGAGATGAACCTGTCCTTCTTCCGATCGACCTCATGCCGTCGGGCGCGCATCTCGCGCCGCGTTAGTGGCAGAACCTCGCCAGGGAGTTTGCCGCCTTCGCCATGCCATCCGTGTTGACGTCCGAGCCATCTGCCGTCTCGCCGCTCTTGGCCAGACGAATCCCCGTCAGTCCTCCCGGCATCAACGCAACGATGTTGCCGCCCCAGCCGATCATCCGGGGATAAAAGATCCGGCAGTTCTGCGCCGCAACGAACGAGGTGACCCAGAACGCATTGATGTAGGTCGTCTCGCCGGCGGGCAGCTGCTCGCCGGTTGGAAGCCCGCGCGGATTCCGGCCGGCCAACAGCTCGCGGATGCGCGGCGCGTACAGGATCTGCCGGTCGCCGTGCCTGCCTTCGTGCTGATAAAGCCGTGCGATCAGTACCATGTCGCTGATCGTCGGGTAGTAGCCGTACGCCATGAGCGGCTGCCCGATGGTGCCATCGGCCTCGATCGTGCGGTTGGTCGGTGCGTCGTGAATTCCGATCGGGGAAAACACTTCACGCTCCAGCATCGACCAGATACTCGCCGTCGGCC
>CAYNCY010000196.1:0-6917 GCA_964395195.1 uncultured Steroidobacteraceae bacterium | reverse complement strand
GTCGAAGGAGACGTCGAGATCGCGCGCGTCCCAGAGGCCGTTCGTGAGCGCGGCGGTGATGTTGACCTCCGACGCGCTCGGGCTCGCCGACTGGCGCAGGTACACGTCAGCCGGACCGTTCCAGATGCGCTGCACGCGTAGATCGTCGTTGAGCACCAGCGCGTTCGGATCGTTTGGATCCGGCAGCGTGCGCTTGATGTACGCGATCGCGAAGTCCGGCGACACCGGATCGTTCGACGAGCCGCTGTTGCCGAGGCTAATGCCGCTGTTGCTGCCATCGGTGCCGGAGCTACTCGAGCACGCGCCAACCGCGATGGCGAAGGCGCCAGCGAGCAGCAAGCGCCCGAGGCGCGTCAGCAGTGTTGAGAAGGTCGTTTTCATCGGCGTCCTCGCTTCCGTCGCACCGTCCGCGTCGCCGGGCGGTCACCGGTGCGGGGGAAGCGACGCACATGATGTCGCGCACCCACACCAGATTCTGTTAACACGCTCACAGGCTTCTCTGCGCGGCACCGGGTTTTCTCGCTCTTTCGAGCTGCCATATGCACTTAGCAGAGCGCTGCCCATTCGCAGATTAACCTGCGGATACGGGTCGCCGTAATGTCGCACGGTCGCGACTCACACCGCGATTGGGATGGAGTTCACGACTGCAGCATTGTCGCAGTCCTGAGACATTCCTGGCCCTAAAACCCGCCGATATAGTCCACGCGACTTCTCAAACTAGGCTGCGGGTTAAATGCCATGAAAGCACCGACGCACTTGATCTCGACGCACGGCGCCGCTCCCACGGGGCGCACCTTGCTCGCGACCGTGGCGACCGTACTGGCGCTCGCAGCACTTACGAGTGCAACGGCCGTCGCGGGTTCCCGCGAACAGGCGATGCGAATCCACGACCGCCTGAACGGCACTCCGCCCAGCCAGCAGGTGCTCGATGCGATGCAGGCGGACATCGACGCAAACAACCCGGTCGGCGCGGCGCTGCTCGCGATCAGCGACCCGAACGGCATGTTCTACACGGTTACCCTCAAGAACTTCGTCACGCCCTGGACGAACGTCCCACAGACCGTGTTCGCGCCTCTTAATGACTACACCGCGACGGTGATCGGCATGGTCCGCGACGAGGTGCCATTCAATACGGTGCTGTCGGCGGACCTCATCTACATCGGTTCGAGCGGCCTGGGACTCCCGGCCTACTCGAAGACCGACAACAATCACTACGCGGCGCTCGAGACGAACGGCGTCAACCTGCTCACCGGACTCACGCCCTCGACCCAGTCCTCGGTGACCGGTCTCCCGGCGGCGGCGACGGCGGGCGTGCTGACGACTCGCGCCGCGGCGCAGGCGTTCTTCGACGTCGGCACGAACCGGCGCATGTTCCGGTTCACGATGATCAACCACATGTGCACGGACCTGACGACGGTGATGGACCAGACGCGTCCCACCGACCGCATCCGGCAGGACGTCAGCCGCAGCCCGGGCGGCGACAGCCGCGTGTTCCTCAACAACTGCGTGGGCTGCCACTCCGGCATGGACCCGATGGCTCAGGCCTTCGCGTACTACGACTTCACCTACGCCAGCGACCCGTCGACCGGCCAGATCGTCTACACGCCGGGCACCGTCGTCGGCAAGTACTTCCACAACAACACGACCTTCGTGCCGGGCTTCATCACGCCCGACGACAAGTGGGACAACCGCTGGCGCTCCGGCCCGAACTCTCTGATGGGCTGGGACCCGACGCTGTCGGGCTCCGGCAATGGCGCGAAGTCGCTCGGTGCCGAGATCGCGGCCAGTGACCAGTTCGCGCAGTGCCAGGTGACCAAGGTGTTCCAGGCGGTTTGCCTGCGCGCGCCCTCTGACGCCGGCGACCGCTCGCAGGTCGCGCAGATCAAGAGTGATTTCAAGCAGGGCTACTCGCTGAAGAAAGTCTTCGCCGAGACCGCCGCCTATTGCATGGGCAATTGAGGGAGCGTCGAAAATGAACTCTATTGCCATCCGCAATAACTTCCTCGCGCTGGGCCGCCTGCCGGGCTTCCTCGCGAGCCTCGCGCTGACCGCGTTCCTGGTTGGTTGCGGCGCCGGCAGCGCGCCGACCGCCTCGAATCCGCAGGCGACGGGACCCACGCAGACGGCGCAGAGCTATACGGGCCCGGCGCCCGCGAGCTCGGACGTCCAGGCCTTCGCGGTCAACCTGTGGAACAACGTCAAGGGCCAGGACCGCTGCGGCTCCTGCCATATCCAGGGCAACCAGGCGCCGATGTTCGCGCGCAGCGACGACGTCAACCAGGCGTACACCGCCGCGCAGACGGTGGTCGACCTCGCGCAGCCGGCGAACTCGATCATGGTCGCGAAGGTCGGCGGTGGTCACCACTGCTGGCTGTCGGACAACTCGGCCTGCGCCGACACGATCACGACCTGGATCAAGAACTGGGCCGGTGTCGCGCTTGGCGCGTCGACCGCGCAGATCCAGCTGGTCGCTCCGACTCTGATGGACGCGGGCGGCTCACGCTCGTTCCCGACGAGCTCGAGCCTCTTCGCCACAACCGTATACCCGCTGCTTACGCAGTACTGCTCGCGCTGCCACTCGCCGGCCGCCCTGACGGCGCAGTCGCCGTTCTTCGCGCAGGCCGACGTTGATGCCGCCTACGCAGCCGCGCAGCCGAAGATCAACCTCGATACGCCGACACTGTCGCGCTTCTACCAGCGCCTCAAGTTCGACTTCCACAACTGCTGGGGCGGCGATTGCGACGCCTCGGCCGCGGCGATGCTCGCGGCGATCCAGTCCTTCGCGAACCAGGTCCCCGTGACCCAGGTCGATCCGAAGCTGGTCATCTCGAAAGCGCTGACGATGTATGACGGCATCGTGTCCTCGGGCGGTACGCGCGTCGAGACGGGCCTCATCGCCAAGTTCGAGTTCAAGACCGGCACCGGCACGATCGCCTACGACTCGAGCGGCGTCGAACCCGAACTCGACCTCAACCTGTCCGGCAACGTCACCTGGGTGGGTGGCTGGGGCGTACAGGTCGAGAGCGGCGGCAAGCTGCAGGGCACGACCACGGGCAGCGCGAAGCTGCACGACACGATCCTCACCACCGGTGAGTTCAGCGTCGAGGCGTGGGTCGCGCCGGACAACACCACGGCGACCAACGCCTACATCGTCAGCTACTCCGGTGGCGATACCGCGCGCAACCTGACGCTCGGCCAGACGATGTACAACTACGACTTTGCGCTGCGCAGCACGACGACCAATGCCAACGGTCAGCCGCAGCTGTCGACGCCGAACGCCAACCAGGTCCTGCAGGCGACCCTGCAGCACGTCGTGATGACCTACGATCCGGTGAACGGTCGCCAGATCTACGTCAACGGCGCGCTGGTCGCGAGCGGCGACCCGCAGAAGGGCGGTTCGCTGTCCGAGTGGGACAACACCTTCGCGCTCGTGCTCGGCAACGAGGTCTCCGGCACCAAGCCGTGGGGCGGCGTGATCAAGATGGTCGCCATCTACAACCACGCGATGAGCGCGAGCGACGTGCAGACGAACTTCGCCGCCGGCATCGGCGAGCGCTACATGCTGCTCTTCAACGTCGACAAGTTCACGGGCCTGTCGCAGACCTACGTGATGTTCGAGGTCTCGCAGAACGACAGCTACTCGTACCTGTTCAACAAGCCGGTATTCCTGAGCCTTGACCCGACCACGACCTACAACAACGTGGTCATCAAGGGCATGCGCATCGGCGAGAACGGCGCGGAACTGCCGGTCGGCCAGGCCTACGCGCCGCTCAGCACCACGGTGTCGGGCCAGGGCTTCAACCCGACGACGGGCCCGGTGACCAGCGTTGCGCTGACCCGCATCGGCACGGTCGTCGAGCTCAACAAGGGCCCGGCGTACGACCAGTTCTTCCTGAGCTTCGATCAGCTCGGCAGCGCGACCAACGTGCACACGGATCCTGTCGGCATCGCGCCGACGCCGGTCGACGTGGCCCGTCCGGCCGACCTTGGCGTGCGCACCTTCGAGCGCATCAACAACACGCTGTCGATCATGACGACCGTGCCGATCACGACGCCGGAAGTGTCGACGCTGTTCCAGAGCCTCGAGCAGTCGCTGCCGGCAACGTCGGACTTCCAGTCCTTCGTCGCCTCGCACCAGATGGCGATTGCGCAGCTCTCGATCGCCTACTGTGATGCGCTCGTGCAGAGCCCGTCGCTGTCGGCGGCGTACTTCCCGGGCTTCAACTTCAATCAGGCACCGTCCGCGGCCTTCGCCTCGCAGGCGAGCGTCAACCTGATGCTGACGCCGCTGATCGACCACATGCTCAGCGCCAACACCGCGGCCAACAAGTTCCTGACCACGCAGCCGACCGCCGCTTCGGTGACGACGGAGGTGAACAACCTCATCACCAAGCTGAGGGCGTCCGTGAGCGCGAATGCCGCTGGAACTGCAACTATCGTCAAGGCGTCGTGTGCGGCCATTGCGGGCAGTTCCGCAATGATCGTGCAGTGACGGAACCATCGAGGCAACTCCCATGATCATCCGGAAAAAGCCGCCGCGTACGCTGGGCCTTCACGAGCCGATTCGGCACGAAAGCGCGCACAAGCGGCCCGTCACGCGACGTGACTTCATGGCGCAGGGCTTCCTGACCAGCGCTGCCACGGTCATGGTGCCGACCTCGCTTGGGCTCATGCTGAGCCCGCGGACTGCGCGCGCCCTCGATGCCGACATCCAGGCACAGAAGGTCGCGTGCGGCATCACCGCCGGTGCCGGCAAGATTCCGTTCATCTGCTTCGACCTCGCGGGCGGTGGCAACATCGCCGGCAGCAACGTGCTGGTCGGCGGCGTGGGTGGCCAGCAGGACTTCCTGTCGGCGGCGGGTTACGCGAAGCTCGGGCTGCCGGGCACGATGACCCCCAACCTCGCAAACCAGATCGAAAGTCGTCTCGGCCTCCTGTTCCATGCCGACAGCGCGCACGCGCGCGGCATCATCGAGCGCACGTCGCCGACGACGCAGGCGTTCACGAACGGCGTGGTCATCCCGGCGCTCTCTAACAACGACACGAACACCAACCCCCATAACCCGATGTACGGCATCGCCGAGGCCGGCGCGCGCGGCGCGCTTCTCAGCCTCATCGGCTCGCAGGCCTCGCAGTCGGGTGGCAACTCGATGGCGCCGTTGTCGATGGTCGACCCGGCGCTGACGCCGACGGTCGTGCGCCAGGCGAGCGACGTCACTGGCCTCGTGAACACGGGCGTGCTTGGGACGCTGTTCTCGAACCCGGCCGACGCCGTGTCGGTGCTCGAGTCGATGTCGCGCATCAGCGGCCAGAAGTTCGCAAATGTCACGACGCTCCTGCCGACGGACTCGTCGGTCAAGGCGGCGGCGAACTGCAACTACGTCAAGTCGGCGTACCTCGCCGAGAACTACTCGAATCCGGCTGCCTTGAACCCGGACCTGGACCCGATGATCGTCGACCAGACGGCGACCCGTGGCACGGGCATCTTCAGCCAGGCCGAGTACCAGTCGAACAACGATTTCCAGACCACCGCCGCCATCATGAAGATGGTGATCAGCGGCTACGCGGGCGCAGGCACGATCGAGCTTGGCGGCTACGACTACCACGGCCAGGGCCGTTCGACCGGCGAGATCCGCGACCTCAACGCCGGCCGTTGCATCGGCGCGTGCCTCGAGTATGCGGCGCGCATCCAGAAGCCGGTGATGATCTACGTGTTCAGCGACGGCGGCATCTCCGCCAACAACGTCATCGATACCTCGGTTGACGGTCGCGACAAGTTCATGTGGATCTCGGACAACGAGTCCGCTGCCTCGACCTACTTCCTCGTCTACAACCCGACGGGCCGGCCGCAGCTGTCGACGGCGGGTGGCGTCTCGGCGGCCCAGCACCAGCAGATCGGGCTCTACACCTCGGACGGCTCGGTCAACGGCGCTGGCAGCCCCGCAGCCAGCAGCGTGCTGCTGCTCGTGGAGACGGTGCTCCTCAACTACATGGCGCTGCACGGGCAGACCGGGCAGTACCAGACGGTCTTCCCCACCCAGGCGCTCGGCAACTCCGCGATGCTCGACCGGCTGGCGGCATTCCAGCCGATCGTCAACGGCACCATCCCGGGCTAGCGACGGGGATGGCGGGCGAGGGCGCCGGCCGCGGGGCCGGCGCGATGGCTGGCCGCCTGCGGGCCGGATGCGGCATGCTTGCCCGATGGCAGAGTCGCCGCTCGAGTCCCTCCTTCAATGTCCACGCTGCCGGCGCGCGGCGCTCCGCGCGCTCGCCGATAGTCTCGAATGCGTGGGCTGCACCAGCCGTTATCCCAGGCTCGACGGGATTCCGTGGCTGTTTGCGGACCCGGCGCGCGCGCTCGGCGACTGGCGTAACCGGCTGGCTCAGTATCTGGAGGAGTTCGGCGCGGCCTCGCGCGCCGCGCAGGCGGATCTCGGCACGGTCTCACGCCCGACGACCCGCGAGCGTCTGACGCGCCTTATCGAGGGCTATGGCACGCAGCAGGGCCTCGTGCGCACGCTCCTCGCGCCGCTCGGCATCGTCCCGACAACGCAGGCGCAGGCCGTCCAGCAGGCGTTCGCGACGCGGCTCCCGATGTCGCAGGACCTGCATTCGTACTACGCGAACCTGCACCGTGACTGGGTATGGGGCGAGGAGGAAAACCGCCGCTCCGCGGAGCTGGTCGGCGCCGCCCTCGGAAGCGGCGCTTCGCGGGTGCTCGTGCTCGGGTCGGGTGCTTCGCGCCTTGCGTACGACGTTCACCAGGCGGGTGCCATGGCACTCACGGTTGCCCTCGACCTCAATCCGCTCCTCCTGCTCGCCGCCCGGCGCGTTGTCTCGGGCGAACCCGTCGAGCTGGTCGAGTTTCCGCTAGCGCCGCGTGCGCTGGCCGACGTCGCCGTGCAGCGCGAGCTGCG
>CAYNCY010000195.1:0-6941 GCA_964395195.1 uncultured Steroidobacteraceae bacterium | reverse complement strand
TCGCGCACCCGCGCAAGCTCTCGAGCCCTCGCGTTCAGGAACTTCGCGAGGCCATCCTCCACGAACTCGGCGTCGACCAAGAGTGAAGATGCGGGGCCAGACGTCCGCGCCGCTTTTCGCGGTCGGCGCGCTGGCGCTGGCGCCGTGCGCGCAGGCGCAGCTGGCGGTCGGTGAGCTGCCGCGAACGGTTATCGCCGCGGACCGCCTTGGAACCGATGACGGCTCGGTGATCGCCGCGACGGGACTCGCGAGCGATACCATCGCGACGCGCCGGACCGGCACGAGCGACAGCGCGCAGCTGCTCGAGGGTACCGCGGGCCTCAGCTTCTACGCGGGCGGCGGTGTGTCGAGCCTGCCGGCCATCGACGGCCTGGCCGATGATCGGCTCCGCATCCTCGTCGATGGGATGACCGTCGGTTCGTCCTGCCCCAATCACATGAACCCGCCGCTCTCGTACGTCGACCCCGGATCGGTACGCAGCATCAGCGTGCTGAATGGCATCACGCCCGTCAGCCTCGGCGGTGACAGCATCGGCGGCACGATCGCATTCCGCTCGGCCGATCCCGTGTTCGCGGCGCCCGGCGAGAAGCTGCGCGCGGGCGGATCGCTCTCGGCCTTCTATCGCAGCAACGGCGATGCAAAGAGCACCGACGCCAACGGGACACTCGCCTCCGAGCATTTCTACGCAGGCTACACCGTTGCCTCGACCGAGGCGGGCGACTACACGGACGGCGACGGTCAGGTCGTGCGCTCGACCGAGTTCAAGTCGCGAAACAACCAGGTCGTCCTGGCCGCGCGCTTCGACGACCAGCTCCTCGTTCTCAATGCGGGCTGGCAGCGGGTGCCTTACCAGGCGTTCGCCAACGAATACATGGACATGACGCGAAACTCGGGCACGTTGTTCAATGCCCGCTATGCCGGCGATTTCGCCTGGGGGCGGCTCGAGGCGCGCCTGTACCGCCAGCACGTGCGCCACGCCATGGACGCGCTCGCCGACAAGGCCGAGCTCGGCCTGGACACCACCGGCATGCCGTATTCGATGCCCGTGCAGGTCGACGGTGTCGACTCCGGTGAAGCGATCCAGGCCAACGTCCGGCTCTCGCCCGACAGCGTGCTGCGCATCGGCCACGAGTACCACCGCTACGTGCTCAACGACACATGGCCCGCGATCCCTGACTCGATTATGAACGGTCCGAACCCGTTCCTCGATATCAACGACGGTCGCCGGGAGCGACTGGCGCTGTTCGGCGAGTGGGAGTCGAAGTGGGGTCCGGCGTGGAGCAGCCAGCTCGGCGCGCGAATCGAACGCGTCACCATGAACACCGGTCCCGTTCAGGGCTATTTCAGCACGGGCGATTCCATGCTCGACATGGGCATGCCCGATGGCGCGATCTACCAGGACGACGCGAACGCTTTCAACGCGCGCGACCACAAGCGCACCGACAACAACCTCGATGTGACCGCCGCCGCACGGTACGAGCCGGACGCGACCGCGACCTACGGCTTCGGCGTTGCGCAGAAGACGCGCTCGCCGAACCTCCATGAACGCTACGCGTGGT
Organism: uncultured Steroidobacteraceae bacterium; assembly: GCA_964395195.1. Classification (GTDB taxonomy): domain Bacteria; phylum Pseudomonadota; class Gammaproteobacteria; order Steroidobacterales; family Steroidobacteraceae; genus CAIKZZ01. The sequence goes on along the minus strand of CAYNCY010000195.1, from coordinate 5,382 downwards.
CGCACGCGGCCGGCATGGCGGGCACGATGGTGTCCTGGTTCGGTGACCTGAATGCCTACGTCGGCAATCTCGATCTCAAACCCGAGGTCGCGCACCTCGTGCGCCTGGATGCGAACTGGCACGACGCCGCGCACCAGAGCTGGCAGGCGTCGGTTGCGCCGTACTACACGCGCGTCACCGACTACATCAACGTCGCGGTCGACGCCGCGACGACCATGCCACCGCCGCCCGGCCGCGTCGCGCTGCGATTCGTGAACCACGAAGCAGAGCTCTACGGTGTCGACGCATCGGCCCGGCGCGTCCTCGGCCACGCCGGCGGCGATTGGGGCGCTGGCGCGGTGCTGAGCTTCACGCGCGGCCGCGATCTGGATGCAGGCACGGATCTCTACAACATCATGCCGCTCGATGTCCGCGTGTCGCTCGACCACCGGCTCGGGGCCTGGTCGAGCCGCGCCGAATTGCAGGTGGTTGGCGCCAAGACGCGCGTCGACTCGATCCGCCAGGAGCTGCCGACCGCCGGCTACTCCCTCATCAATCTTGAAACGAGCTACTCGTACAAGGCCGTGACGATTCGCGCGAGCATCGACAACCTCCTCGACCGACACTACGGCCTGCCGCTCGGTGGCGTCGATTTTTACGAGTACAACAATCTCGTCAGCGTGCCCCCCGATCGCCTCAGCGCCGTTCCGGGCTTTGGGCGCTCGATCAACGTCGGCGTGACGGCCCGGTTCTAGCCCTCGCGCGGTCCGCGCCGCCGATCGCTCCGAGTGGATTATGTATAACCGCGCGCGCGCACGCCGTGTGCCCGCGCTGCGGGATTTGCGCGCTTTCCCGCCGGATACGAATCGTTCTTCTTAATCCCGTCGCGCTACTACGTACTTGGTCCTACAAAACTAGGGGGTTACCGCGTGACGTACATCACGCGCGGGGGATTTCGCGGTTCGCAAGCACCCGGCTTTCAGCCATTTCCTCAGTGTTCCCGCGTCGGCGACCTGTTGAACTCATTGTCGACGGGGCACGCAGGACGCGTGCGGGGGAACAGTGAGAAACGAACTGGACTCGATGATGCACTCGCTCGCGATCGTGGCACGACCGCTCCACGGCGCGTGGCTGTCGGTGCGCGCATGAACCGGCAGATCTCACCCGCCACCGAGATCCGTCCCGGCGCAACGCGTCGGGCAGCCAACGAGGCTCCCGGCGATGGACCGGTCGTGCTGGTGAGCCATCCCACGGGCCAGACGCCGGTCGTGCGGCTCGTCCGCCAGCAGATCGCGCAGGTGGCGCGGTTCGACACGACCGTGCTGATCAGCGGCGGCTCCGGAACCGGCAAGGAAGGCGTCGCACGCGAGCTTCACGGACGCTCCGCGCGCGCGTCCGGCCCGTTCGTTCCCGTCAACTGTGGCGCCATCCCGGCGGAGCTCCTCGAGAGCGAGCTCTTCGGTCACGAGAAAGGGGCGTTCACGGGCGCGATCACGCTCCGCCGCGGCCGCTTCGAGCTTGCCCAGCACGGCACGCTCTTCCTCGACGAAATCGCCGAGATGAGCCCGATCATGCAGGTCAAGCTGCTCCGGGTCCTCCAGGAGCGGGTGTTCGAGCGGGTCGGGAGCTGCGAAGTGCGACCGTGCGACGTGCGCATCATCGCCGCGACCAACCGCCAGCTCGAGGACGAAGTGGCCGCGGGTCGCTTTCGGGCCGACCTGTACTACCGGCTCAATGTATTTCCGATCGCGCTGCCGCCGCTGCGTGACCGGGTCGAGGACCTGCCGCTCCTGATCGAGGACCTCAACCTGCGCTTCGCCGCGCGTGAGTTTCCGACGGTGACGTTCACGCCCTCCGCGCTCGAGGCACTCAACTCTCACGCGTGGCCGGGCAACGTGCGCGAGCTCGAGAACCTCATGGAGCGGATTTCGGTGATGACGCTCGGTCGTCCCGCGGACGTGGACGACCTGCCGTTCAGGCGTTCGGAGCGACCCCCGTCGACAGCCGGCGGCCCTGGAGTCGGCGCACGACTTTCGCTGGTATCGACGTCCGCGTCGAATGCACCCGGCATCGAGCTTCCCCCGGAGGGCATCAACCTCAGGGACACGCTGACCGGTATCGAGAAGAGCCTGATCGACCAGGCACTCGTGCGCAGTGACGGCGTCGTCGCGCACGCGGCCCGACTTCTCGGTGTGGGCCGCACCACGTTGCTCGAGAAGCTGCGTAAGGATCCGGCGCGCTAGCTGACCGCGCCGGCGCGTACTTTGCCTATCTTTTCGCGCTCGGCGCCGCGTGCGCCCGTCCTCGGCGTGCGACGATTCCTGCTAGTAAACAGTGTGTTACGCACCGGGTTCCGGGATCTCGGCACGCCCGCCGCCGGCACGACCGCTAGCGTAAGGGTGATGTCAGCGTCAGAATCGGGGCAGGCGTCGCTTGCGGTCCCGAACCGCTCCCGGCCGCCGGCTTTTGGTCATCACAGGTAGACGAGCCACCGTGCGAATTCGAGGGGGGTGGGAGCGAGTCCGACCGGTCATCGCGTTCGGATCGCTGTACGTTGTGATCGGGCTCGTGCTGCGCGTGGCGCTCTGGTTCGCTTTCGGGCGCAAGGGCCAGGTCGCTCCGCTCGGCCTCGGCTGGATTCTGCCCGTTGGCGCCGTCAACGACATCGTCGCAGCGCTCTACCTCTTCCTGCCGCTGTCGCTGTACCTGTGCCTCCTGCCGGACCGCGCCTGCCGCTCCGCGACGAATCGCACGATCCTGCTGTCCGGCAGCTTCATCACGGCGCTCGTGCTCGTGTACCTGGCCGCCGTCGAGTTCTACTTTTTCCAGGAATTCGACGAGCGCTTCAATCTCGTCGCGACCGACTACCTGATCTACCCGAAGGAAGTCTTCACCGACATTCGCGAGTCGTATCCGGTCGCCCCCGTCCTCGTGATGGCAGCGGCGATTGCCGCCGTCGCGGTGTGGCTGCTGCGCCGGCCGCTCTTGTCGCCGGCGACCTCGGACTCGCGCCTGCGAGAGCGGCTGGTGCCCCTCGCGCTGCACGTTCTGCTCGTCGTCGGCCTCCTTGTCGGCCTGCGCACCGATTCGCTGGTGCATACCGGCAACCGGATCGCCGCGCAGCTCGCGATCAACGGGCATTCCCAGTTCTTCCAGGCGCTCAGGACCAGCGAGATCGACTACGAGGCTTACTATGTCTCGGGCGATCCGAAGGCGGGCTACGATCGCCTGGTCGCGCAACTCGGTACCGGCGGCGGCACGTTCGTGCAGCTGCCGGAGCAGAAGCTCGAGCGCGAGTTTGCGCCGAGCGCGAGCCCGCTCGGACACCTCAACGTCATCGTCGTGATGGAGGAGTCCTTTGGCGCCGAATTCAGCAAGCTGCACGGCTCGAGCACGGACCTGACGCCGTTCTTCGACCGCTACGCGCAGCAGGGAATCTGGTTCAGCAACATGTATGCGCAGGGCACGCGCACGGTGCGCGGCCTCGAGGCCATCACCGCCTCGTTCCCGCCGATCCCGACCGTGTCCATCGTTCGCCGGCCAGGGAACGATCACATCGCGACCTGGGGCAAGGTCATGCGCGAGGCCGGATACTCGACGACGTTCCTGTACGGCGGCTTCGGCTACTTCGACAACATGAATGCGTTCTTCGGCGACAACGGCTACGACGTCGTCGACCGCCGCGAGATCAAGAACCCGCGCTTCGCCAACATCTGGGGCGTGAGCGACGAGGACCTGTTCGATACGACGCTCGCGACGATGGACCAGAAGGCCGCGCTCGGGCGGCCGTTCTTCGCACAGGTCATGACGACCTCGAACCACAAGCCGTTCACGTTCCGGGACGGCCTGCCCGGGATCCCGCCCGAGGGTGGCGGCCGCTCCGCGGGCGTGCGTTACGCCGACTTCGCGCTCGGCTACTTCCTCGAGCAGGCGAGGAAGCACTCGTGGTTCGACTCGACGGTTTTTGTCGTCGTCGCCGATCACGGCGCGCGGGTGTACGGGCGCGCCGAGATCCCGCTCAGGACCTACGAGATCCCGTGCCTCATCCTCGCGCCAAAGCACATCAGGCCGCAGCAGATCGATACGCTCGCGAGCCAGATTGACATCGCCCCGACGGTGCTCGGCCTCCTGGGCTTCGGCTATCGCGCGCCGTTCTTCGGGCAGGACCTGCTTTCGCATCCCGATGCGCCCCGCGTCGCGCTCTTCAACCACAACCACGACGTCGCGCTCTACCGCGATGGCAGGCTCGTCGTGCTCGGTCTGCAGCATCAGCTCAACAACTACAGCTACGATCGCGCGCTCGATGCGATGAAGCCCGCGCCACACGACCCCGAGCTCGAGGCCCTCGCGACCGCGTACTTCCAGACCGCGTCCGAGCTCTTCCGCACGCACCGCTACGAGTGATCCGGGCTCCGGGGCCTCCCCGGACGCGCGCGACCCTGCGACGCGCCGCGAGCCGATGGCCGAAATCGTCGGTTCTGCGACCTTGCGGACATGGGCGCCCCGTGGTGAGCTAGCCCTCACCGCACCAAGGACAGCCCCGTGAACCTCCAAACGCTCGCCGCGTCGTTCCTTTGCACCGTGGTTTCGACCGCCGCCCTCGCCGCTGAGACCCCACCGCCGCCGCTCAAGGTCGCGTTCGTGATCTCAGAGAACTTCAACGTCATGGACTTCGCGGGTCCCTGGGAAGTGTTCCAGGACGTCGTGCTGCCAGCCGCGACGCCGGGTGGCGATTCGAGGAGCGCCTTCGAGCTCTACACCGTCTCGGCCTCGCTCGACACGGTGACGACCACGGGAGGCGCGCGCGTCGTCCCGTCGTACACCTTCGCGACGGCGCCGAGGCCCGACATCGTGGTGATCGGGGCGCAGAAGGACAATTCCCCGGCGCTGCTCGAGTGGTTGCGCACGCAGTACGCCGCGCACGCCACGGTCACCTCGATCTGCACCGGCGCGCGCAAGCTCGCCTTGAGCGGCCTGCTGGACGGTCGCAGCGCAACGACCCACCACGAGTACCTGGCGGATTTTCGCGACAAGTACCCGCGGGTTCACTGGGTCGACTCGCGACGCTACGTCCGCGCGGGGGAACGTCTCTACACCGCCGGTGGCCTCACCTCCGGCATCGACCTTGCGCTGCACCTGGTGGCCGAGCGATTCGACACCGGCGTCGCCCAGGCGACGGCGGACTACATGGAATACCGGAGCAAGGACTGGACCGAGCGGGAGTAGCGATGCCGCGTATCGACGAACGGGAGTCTCACCGTGGCGACTGAGGCGCGGCGTGCCGGGTCGCGGTCCCGCCTGACGGCCCTGCCGCCGCGTCCACGCCTCGTCGGATTCGTCGGCTTCGACGGCGTCGCCGCGCTCGACCTGATCGGTCCGCTCGAGGCCTTCGCGACCGCAGCG
>CAYNCY010000194.1:0-6965 GCA_964395195.1 uncultured Steroidobacteraceae bacterium | reverse complement strand
CACGACGAGTCGATGCCGATCGAGGCCGGCATGCACATCGTCGTGCACCCGGGCTTCACCAATGCGCGCATGTTCGCGGTCGTCTGCGACAATTACCTCGTGGGCGAGAAGGGTCCGGGTCCGAGCCTCCACAAGACGCCACAGCGGATCATTGAACTCTGATTTCTTATGTCAAAAGCCATACTCATATATGAGCCCGACAGCCCCAAGCACGTCGCGACATACGCGGGGGCGCTGCGCCGCGAGTTTCCGGAACTCGAGATACTCGCGACGAGCGACAAGAACGAAGCCGTTGCACGCGCGCCCGGGGCAACCGCCGTCGTCGCGAAAGCGCAGGACGTGCTCGCCGAGATCGTCGCGGCGATGCCGCGCCTCGACTGGGTGCAGGCGCTGACGACCGGCATCGACCCGATCAACGCGCTCAAGCTCCCGCTCGCAGTCACCGTCACTTCGACGCGCGGCATGCATGCGCCGCAGATGGCGGAGCTCACCTTCCTCCTGATGCTGTCGCTGTCGCGCGGTGCGCCGCGCATGTTCGCGAACCAGGCGAGCGGACGCTGGCAGCGGTGGGAGCAGAAGCTGCTGCTCGGCAAGACCGTCGCAATTGTCGGGGTCGGCTCGATCAGCGAGGAGCTCGCGCAGCGCTGCAAGGTGTTCGGACTCAAGGTCATCGGCATCAGCAGCCGGGCGACCGCGGCGGGCTTCGATGAGCTGCACCCGCGGGGGCGCCTCAACGAGGTCGCAGCGCGGGCGGACTTCCTGGTCCTCCTCGTGCCGTACGCGCCGGACACCCATCACCTCGTGAATGCGGCCGTGCTCGCCGCCATGAAGCCGAGTGCGTTCCTGATCAATGTCGCGCGCGGCAACGTCGTCGATGAACTCGCGTTGATCGAGACACTGCGGGCGCGGCGCATCGCGGGCGCCGGGCTCGATGTGTTCGCGACGGAGCCCCTGCCCGCCACGAGTCCGCTATGGGGACTCGACAACGTCATCGTCACCCCGCACGTCGGCGGCCTGAGTGACATCTACGCCGAGCAGGCGCTGCCGTATCTCGTGCACAACGTGCGCGCCTACCTCGCGGGCAATGTGGCCGGAATGCAGAACCGCATCGAGCGCGGCGGGTAGCGGGTCGTGGCGAGCCCCCTGCCAGCGCTTCGGGTCCACCACGTCAGCGTGTCCGTCCCGGACCTCGAGGTGGCGCTTAAGTGGTACGGCGAAGTCCTGGGATTTCGGCTCGAACACCAGTTTTCGATCGACGCGCTACCCGCCCGCGCCGCGTTCGTCGAGCGCGGGGGGCTCCGGTTCGAGATCTGGGAGGCGGGGGGCGGTGCGCGTGTGCCCGACATCCGGCGCGAGCCCAACACTGACTTGCGCGAAGGCGGCACCAAGCACGTCGCGTTTGCGGTTCCGGACCTGCAATCATGCCTCGAGCAACTGGTCGGGATGGGCGTCGACATCGCCGCCGTGCAGCGCGAGCCGACCGCGCCGATGGCGGCGGAGGCGAACCCCGCCGATCGCAGTCGCGGTCCGGCATTCGCCGCGTTCATTCGCGACCCGGGTGGTACGTTGATCGAACTTCTCGATGCAAAGCGGGTGGGAGCCTAAGCCATGAGACGACAGCGTTGATCACCCTGACCGGTGGCGAGGCCCTCCTGCGTGCGCTCCTTCCGGAGGAGATCACAACCGTTTTCGGCGTGACCGGCGGCAAGCTGAGCCCCTTCATGGCCGCGCTCGCGCGCGAGCCGCGCGTTCGCTACATCGGCGCGCGGCACGAGGGCGGTGCGGCACTCATGGCCGCGGGATCCGTCGCCGCGACCGGGCGCACCGCCGTCGTCATCGGCGAGTGCGGCACCGGCGCCGTCAATCTGGTTCCGGGACTTGCGGTCGCGAATGCCAACAGCCTGCCGCTCCTCGCCATCACCTCGAACAACCAACACTGGGTGAGCTACCCCGGCCGCGGCATGTTCGCGGAGATGGACACCGAGTCACTCTTCCGGCCGGTCACCAAGTGGACGAGCGTGGTCCACGACGGCCGGCGCATCCCGGAACTCGTGCGGACGGCGCTCCGTGAGGCGCACACGGGCCGGCGCGGTGCGGTTCACCTCGACGTGCCGCAAGACGTGCTGCGCGGGAGCTTTGAATATCCGGACGGGGAGTTCGACCTCGCTCCGAGTCAGTACCGGCTCACCGAGGGTCCGGCGGCGACGGCGGCGCAGGTCGTGGCAGCCGCGCGAGCGCTCGTGGGCGCGACGCGTCCGCTGCTGATCGCTGGTGGGGGCGTCATCCAGGCGAACGCGAGCCCGGAATTTCGTGCACTCGTCGAACTTCTCAACGCCGCAGCCACCGCAACCCAGACCGGCATTGGCGCCGTGTCGAGCGACGATGCGCATTTTGTCGGTCACGCGACCATCACGAGCGGCCCTGCGTTCGGGCGCGCGCGGGACGAGGCGGATGTCGTACTCGCGGTCGGCTGCCGGCTGTCACCCTGGGTGGGCCCGGAGCGGGGCCCGTTGTCGAGGACGGCGAAGCTCATCCACGTGACGACGGATCCGGCGAGCCTCGGCAAGAACGCGGCGCTCGAGGTCGGCATCCTCGCCGATGCGAAGGTCGCGCTCGCGCAGCTGCTCGAGGCCGTCCGTGTTCTGCAGACGACGCCGCCGCGGCGCGAGTGGCTCGAGCAGCTCCGTGGCGTACGGGCAGTGCACGCCACGGCGCTGAAAGCGCTCGCGAGCGACACCGCTGCGCCGATGCATCCGGCGGCGCTCGCAGAGGAACTCGCGGCGTGCCTGCCAGCAGATGCGTTCATCACTTACGACGGCGGCCACACGACCTTCTGGACGAGTGACTTCACGCCGGTGACGGCGCCGCGCACGCGCTTCAACGAGGTCGGCATGACCCAGCTCGGCTTCGGGCTGCCCTTCGCGCTCGCGCTCAAGCTCGCGCATCCCGGGAAGCCGGTGATCAACATCACGGGCGATGGTGCGTTCGGGTTCACGCTGCAGGAGCTCGACACCGCACGACGCTACGGGCTGCCCGTCGTGACCGTGATCCACAACAACGCGGCGTGGGGCGTCATCAAGACGGCCCATCAGCGTGGCTACGGGTTCACGCTCGGCGATGACCTCGAGGACACCGACTACGCGGCGATCGCGCGCGGGTTCGGTGGCTTCGGCGAGGTGGTGACGAAGCGCGAGGAGGTTCGGGGCGCGCTCGAGCGAGCGCTCGAATCGCGCTTGCCGGCGGTGCTCGATTGCCGCACCCGCTTCAAGGTGCACCCGGGCCTGCCGGAATTCGGCCGCATGGGTGCCGTGGGCCTGCCGGCGGTACCGCCGCCCGGGAATCCAGCTCCCGGACGCTGAGCGCGGTTGACCTCAGCGGACGCGGGCGCCGAGCGAGTCGAGCATGCGGTCCCGTGCCGCGAGGAGCTGTACGCTGAGATCGGCGCGGATCCGCCGGAAGCGTGTCGTCGGCACCGGAATTGAGATCGCGATCGCACGTCCGATCGGGTCGACGAAGCCCGTGCCCAGGGCGGAGATGCCCTCGGTGTGCTCCTCGTCATCGATGGCAATCCCACTGCGCCGGCAACTCTCGATTTCCTTGAGGAGCTCAGCCGGGCGGGTGATCGTGTTCGGCGTCAGCTTGTTGAGCGGGCCGCGCAGCAGGCGCTCGATCTTCTCGTCCGACAGCACGCTGAGGATGGCCTTGCCATTCGCCGTGCAATGCAGCGGGAAGCTCTCGCCGATCGCCGACACGGCCCGGAGGCGATGCGGACCCTGGATCTGGTCAGTGAAGACGGCGGAATGGCCCTTCAGGACGGATAGGTCCACGGTCTCGCCGACTGCCTGCGACAGGTCCGCCATTACGGGCCGCGTGATCTGATCGAACTCGACGCTTGCGGACGCGGCGAGGCGAATCAGCGCCGGGCCCAGTCGCACGCCGGCGGTCGGCGAGGCGGCGATGACGAACTGCTCGGTCCGAAGCGCATCGACAATGCGCTGCACGGTCGAACGCGCGAGCTGCACCCGCTGCGCGATCTGGCCGAGGCTCAGGCCATCGGGCTCGCCCTCGAGCGCGCGCAGCACGCTCGCGGCGCGGGTGATGACCTGGATGCTCTGCTTCGGGGAGTCATCGGCGCGCGCGGACGGCCGGCCGGACGGTTTCTTCGCCATTGACTCTGAATTCCCCGGAAGTCGCTCGCTGCCTGCGAGCAGCTTATCACGCTCAGATTGCGACATTTTCCCGGCCCTTCAGCGCGAGGATCTTGCGGGCTTCGGTCGGCGTCGCGATCCCAAAGCCGAGTTCCTCGAGGATGCGGCGAATCTTGGTGACCTGTTCGGCATTGCTGGTGGCTAGCTGGCCGCGGCCGATGTAGAGCGAGTCCTCGAGGCCGACGCGGACATTGCCGCCCATCATCGCCGCCTGGGTGATCAGCGGCATCTGGTGCCGACCGGCGGCAAGCACGGACCACACGTAGTCATCGCCAAACAGACGATCGGCGGTCCGGCGCATGAAGGTGACGTTGTCCGGGTCCGCGCCGATGCCGCCCAGGATGCCGAACACGCTCTGGATCCACAGCGGCGGCTTGGCGAGTCCCTTGTCGAGGAAGTAGGCGAGGTTGTAGAGGTGCCCGATGTCGTAGCACTCGTGCTCGTAGCGCGTGCCGTACTCGGCCATCAGCTGGTAGACGCGCGTGACGTCGCGGAAGGTGTTCCGGAAGATGAACGCCTCGCTGTCCTCGATGTACTTCTTCTCCCACGGGAATTTCCAGTCGTCGATCTTGCCGGCCAGCCCGTGGAACGAGAAGTTCATCGACCCCATGTTGAGCGAGCACATCTCGGGCCGGAATTTGAGCGCCGCCGCGAGCCGCTGCTCGACCGTCATCTCCGGGCTTCCGCCGGTCGTCAGGTTGATCACTGCGTCGGTCGCCGCGTGGATCTGCGGCAGGAACTGCTGGAACACGGCCGGGTCGCCGGTCGGCGAGCCGTCGTTTGGGTTCCTGGCGTGCAGGTGCAGGATCGCGGCGCCGGCTGCCGCCGCGTCGATCGCCTGCTTCGCGATGTCGGCCGGCGTGTAGGGCAATCCCGCGGAGAGCGTCGGCGTGTGGATCGCACCGGTGACGGCGCACGTAATGATGACTTTGTTCGTGGGCTTCGCCATGTGTTCCTTGCCTCGTGCGTCAGACACCCAGCTTCTCGAGCGCCTTCAAGTGCTCGAGGAGCTTCAGGCGCACCGCCGCCTGCTGTTCGGGCGTCCAGCGCTGGAAGCCCTCGCCCGATTTCATACCGAGCTTGCCCTGTGCCACGAGCTCCTTGAGCAATGGCAGCGCATCCGGCGTGCGATCGACGTCGGGAAGGACCGTCGCATGAATCGCGAGCGTGAGGTCGGTGCCCACGAGGTCCGCATTCTCGAGGGGACCCAGCACCGCGAGTCGGCGGCCGAAGCTGGCCTTCACCACCGTATCGACAGTCTTGGCATCGCACACGCCGTTCTGGACGAGTGAGATGGCTTCGCGCCAGAGCGCATGCTGCAGCCGGTTGCCGACGAATCCCGGCACGTCCTTCTCGATCCTGACCGGGGTCTTCCCGACGCGCTCGAGCAGGTCGATCATCGAATCCACGGTCGCGTCCGACGTTGTCGGCGTACGGATCACCTCGACGAGCGGAACCTGATAGGGCGGATTCCACCAGTGCGTGCCAAGGGCCCGCGCACCCCGCTGCAACTGGATCATGATCTGCGTGATCGGGATGACCGAGGTGTTGCTCGCCAGGATGGCCGCGGGCGGTGCGGCGGCCTCGATCTCGGCGAAGATCTTCTGCTTGAGCGGCAGGTTCTCGGGTCCCGCCTCGAAGACGACGCCGGCGTCGGCAACTGCCTCGGCGATGGTCGCGTGACAGGTGACGCGATCGGCGGCCGCGGGGTCCTGGCCGAGATCAGTAAGATTGCGGCGGATCCGCTCGACGACGGTCGCGAGCGTCGCCGGGACCGCGTCGTGCACCCGCACCGGATGGCCGGCCCGCGCGAACACCTGCGCGATGCCATGGCCCATCAGTCCGCCGCCGATCACGGCGATTCTGGTCGTTGCGCTCGTCATTCAGCCCGCCGTGTAGCCGCCGTCTGCGTAGAGGATGTGGCCGGTGTAGAAGTCGGAGGCGCGCGAAACGAGGAAGAGGAGCGGTCCCGCGAGGTCCTCGGGCTCCCCGAGTCGGCCGAGCGGAATGCGCGCGAGCATGCCGTTGCGGGTCGTCTTCGCCTTCTCGTTGTCCTCGAACATCCACGCCGTCAGCGGCGAGCGGAACACGGTCGGTGCGATCGCATTGACGGTGATCCCGTACTTACCCCACTCGCAGCCGAGGGCCTTGGTCAGCCCGTCGGTTGCGGCCTTGGAGGCGCAATAGGCGGTATAGCCCGCAGGGTGGCCGAGTTTGCCGCGCGCCGACGAGACGAGCACCACCTTGCCGCCCCGGCCCTGCGCGATGACGCGCTTGCCGAAGGCACGGCACAGGAGCCAGGCGCCCGTGACATTGCCGTTCATCACATTGGCGAAGCGCTCCGGCGACATCTCGCCGATCGGGGCGACGTCGTTGAGCCCGGAGCCGACGACCAGAATGTCGAGGGACCCGAAGCTCGCGACGCCCGCTTCCATGATCGCTTCGCAATCCGCTTCCGTGTTCGGGCGTCGGGGCACGGTCGCGACCTCTGCGCCGAGCGCGCGGCACTCGGCCGCCGTTGCACTGAGCTCCGACTCCTTGCCGGCCGCGAGCACGAGTCGCGCACCGGCGGCGGCGAGCACCCGCGCCGCGAGCGCGCCGAAGGCGCCCGAGGCGCCGGTGATCACGGCGACCTTGCCGCGCACGTCGAAGAGCCGGGCGGGTTCCTTGAGGAAGTCGCTCACTTGGCGGACTCCGGGTACGGCATCACGACGATCATCGTGGCCACCTCGTTGCCGAGATTCTTGACCTCACGGA
>CAYNCY010000193.1:0-7000 GCA_964395195.1 uncultured Steroidobacteraceae bacterium | reverse complement strand
GTCAGGCCTGCAGCAGCAGGCGGGCGGGATCCTCGAGGCAGTCCTTGATCGTGACCAGGAACTGCACGGCTTCCTTGCCGTCGATGATCCGATGATCGTAGGTGAGCGCGAGGTACATCATCGGGCGCACGACGATGGCGCCGTCGACGACGACCGGGCGATCCTGGATCTTGTGCATGCCGAGGATCGCGCTCTGCGGGGCGTTCACGATCGGGGTCGACATCAAGGACCCGAAGACGCCGCCGTTCGTGATCGAGAACGTGCCGCCGGTCAGGTCCTCGAGCGTGATCGAGCCGTCGCGCGCCTTGTTGGCGTAGGCGCCCACGGCGCGCTCGATGTCGGCGTAGCCCATCAGATCGGCATCGCGCAGCACCGGCACGATCAGGCCGCGGTCGGTCGAGACGGCGACGCCGATGTCGTAGTAGTCGTGGTAAACGATGTCGCTGCCATCGACGTAGGCGTTGACCGCGGGGTAGCGCCTGAGCGCCTCGACCGCGGCCTTGACGAAGAACGACATGAAGCCGAGGCGCACGCCGTGCGTCTTCTCGAAGCGATCCTTGTAGCGCCCACGGGCTTCATTGAGCGACTTCATGTCGACTTCGTTGAAGGTCGTGAGGAGCGCGGCGGTCGACTGGGCCTCGACGAGGCGCGTCGCGATCCGGGCGCGCAGGCGCGTCATCGGCACGCGCTGCGCGGTGCGGCCGGTGCGCGGGGTCGCGGCGACCGGTGCGCTCGCGGCCGGCGCCGCGAGCGGCGCGCTCGCCGGCGCCGCGGGCTTGGCCTCGAGCGAGCGCACGACGTCCTGCTTGCTAACGCGGCCGTCGCGGCCGGTTCCGGCGATCTGCGCGGGATCGAGCTTCTGCTCCTCGACGATGCGACGGGCGGCCGGCGCGAGCTTCGCGGCCTCCCGCGGCGGCTCGGCCTTCGCGCCCGTGCTGGCACTCGCACTCGCGGCGGCGGTCGCCGCCGGAGCCGCGGCGCTCGCCGTTGCGGTCGCGCCTTCCTCGATCACGGCGAGGAGGACGCCGCCCGTGACGGTGGCGCCGGCGTCGACTTTAAGTTCGCGCAGCACTCCTGCCACGGGTGCCGGCACCTCGAGCACGACCTTGTCCGTCTCGAGATCGGCGAGGTTCTCGTCGCGCGCGACGGCGTCGCCCACTTTCTTGTGCCAGGCGACGAGCGTCGCGTCGGCCACCGATTCCGGCAACTGCGGGACGCGCACTTCGGTCGTCATACGGTCTTCCTGATGGATTTCTGGGCGGTGGCCGTGAGGCGAGCGGTTTCGCGTGCCGATTCCTCGGTCGTCGTCGCGTGCAGCGCGGCGGTGACGAGCGCTTTCTGCTGCTCGAGGTGCACCTGGTGGATGCCGGAGGCGGGCGCGGCGGAGCCCGCACGGCCGGCGTAGAGGAGCACGCAGCGCACCGGCAGGAGGTCCTGCAGGCGGTGCTGGATCTGGTACCAAGCGCCCTGGTTCTGTGGCTCTTCCTGGCACCAGACGACTTCGCGGGCGTTCGGGTAGCGGTTGATCGCCGCCTCGTAGCCGTCCGCCGGGAAGGGATAGAGCTGCTCGAGACGCACGATCGCAACGTCGCCAACGCCGTCGGCGCGCCGCTGCTCGAGGAGATCGAAGTAGACCTTGCCGCTGCAGAAGACGACGCGCCGGACGGCGGACGTCTCGAGCGGGTCGATCTCGTCGATGACGTTGCGGAACGTGCCGCGCGACAGCTCATCGAGGTTCGAGACCGCGAGCTTGTGCCGCAAGAGGCTCTTCGGGGTCATCACGATGAGGGGACGCCTGAGCGGGCGCACCATCTGCCGGCGCAGCATGTGGAACACCTGCGCCGGCGTCGAGGGCACGCAGACCTGCATGTTCGATTCGGCGCAGAGCTGCAGGAAGCGCTCGAGACGCGCCGAGGAGTGCTCGGGACCCTGCCCCTCGTAGCCGTGCGGCAGGAGGAGCGTGAGTCCGCACACCCGGCCCCACTTCGCCTCCCCGGAGCTGATGAACTGGTCGATGATCACCTGCGCGCCGTTCGCGAAGTCGCCGAACTGGCCTTCCCAGAGCACGAGGGCATCGGGGGTCGTCGTCGAGAAGCCGTACTCGAAGCCCATCACGGCTTCCTCGGACAGCACCGAGTCCGTGACCCGGAAGCGCGGCTCGCGGGTCAGGAGCGCGAGTGGCGTCGCGATCCGGTCGGTGCCCTGGTCGTGCAGCACCACGTGCCGGTGGAAGAAGGTTCCGCGGCCGCTGTCCTGGCCCGTCAGCCGGACACCGTATCCCTGGTCGACGAGCGTCGCGTAGGCGAGCGTCTCCGCGGCGCCCCAGTCGAGCGGCGCCTCGCCCGCGACCATGCGCGCGCGGTCCTCGTAGATCCTCTGAACGCGCGGATGGAGCGTGAAGCCATCGGGAATCGCGACCATGCGCGCGCCGAGTTCCTTCAGGTGCTCGATCTCGACGCCCGTCACCGGGTTCTCGTTGGGATCGGCGTTGAGATACGTCGACCAGTCGACGGTGTACTTGTTGCCGAGCATGCCAAGCGCCGCGCGCGCCTGGGGCTTGCCCTGGTCGAGGCCGCTCCTGTACTCCTCGCTCAGTTTCGCGGCATCGCCCGCGGCGATCACGCCGTCCTTCGTGAGGCGGTCGGCGTAGAGCTGGCGCGTCGTCGGGTGCTTGCGCACGACCTGGTACATGACGGGCTGCGTCGCCGCGGGCTCGTCCGCCTCGTTGTGGCCGTGGCGGCGGTAGCAGACCAGGTCGATGACCACGTCCTTGTGGAACTTCAAGCGATAGTCGAGCGCGAGGCGCGTCACGAAGACGCAGGCCTCGGGGTCATCGCCATTCACGTGGAAGATCGGCGCCTCGACGATCTTCGCCACGTCCGAGCAGTAGAGCGTCGAGCGCGCATCGCGCGGGTCCGACGTCGTGAAGCCGACCTGGTTGTTGATCACGAGGTGGACGGTGCCGCCCGTGAAGAAGCCGCGCGCCTGGGAGAGCTGCAGCGTCTCCATGACGACGCCCTGCCCCGCGAACGCCGCATCGCCGTGGATGAGCACCGGCAGCACGCGCTCGCCGAGCAGATCGCTGCGGCGCTCCTGGCGCGCGCGCACGGAGCCCTCGACCACCGGGTTCACGACCTCGAGGTGCGAGGGGTTGAAGGCGAGCGCGACGTGCAGGTTGCCCTTGGGCGTGCGCAGGTCCGCCGAGAAGCCCTTGTGGTACTTGACGTCGCCCGAGCCCTTCAGGTGCGCGAGGTCGTACTGGCCCTCGAACTCGGAGAAGAGCGTGGCCGGTGACTTGCCGAGGAGGTTCACGAGGACGTTCAGCCGGCCGCGGTGGGCCATGCCGATGATCGCTTCCTCGAGTCCGTGCGTGCCGCCGTACTGGATGAGGTCATCGAGCATCGGGATCATCGAGTCGCCGCCCTCGAGCGAGAAGCGCTTCTGGCCGACGTACTTCGTGTGCAGGTAGCGCTCGAGGCCCTCTGCCGCGGTCAGCTGCCAGAGGATGTCCTGCTTCTCGGCCGCGGTGAACCGCTGCGTCAGGCGCCGGTCCTGGTAGGTCGTCTGCAGCCACAGGCGCTCATCGCTCGCCGAGACGTGCGCGAACTCGGCGCCGATGGTGTCGCAGTAGAGGAACTTGAGCTGCGCGAGGATCTCCCGGAGCTTCATCCGCTTCGGGACCGCCTCGGTGTCGCCTCCGGTGAGGAACACGGAGTCGAGGTCGGCATCGCTCAGGCCGAAATACTTGAGCTCGAGGACGCGCGGCATCGGGCGGTCCATGAGCCCGAGCGGATCGATTCTGGCGACCAGGTGGCCGCGGTTCGCGTAGACCTGGATGAGACGCGACACCGCGCCCTGCTTCGCCGCCTGGTCCGGGGCGACCGTGACGGCGGCGGCGGTCGCGGCGCCGCGCGGACGGCGCGCGCGCTCGGCGAAGTCGGCCAGCACCGGGGCGTGCGGTACGTCCGGGCGCCCGTCGCCGCCGAGGCCGCGGAAGTACGCGCGCCAGGCGGGGGTGACCGAGTCCGGGTCCTTGAGGAAGCGCTCGTAGATCTCGTCGACGAACGCGCTGTTGCCGCTCGCGAGCGCGCTCGAGGCGAGCAGGTCGTTGAGGGAGGAAGTCATGGGCGGGGCACGCCCGGCACCCGATCAGTCGACAGTGACATATGTCGAAAGTCTAGCGGATGCCGCCCCGCGAAACAAAAGCCGATTCAGGCGCTTAGGTGAACCGTGAAGCCGGTCGCGCTTCCCGTCAGCCGAGGCGATCGAGGAGCAGGAGCTCGTAGCTGACGAGGACGACGTAGGCGATCAGGATGGCGTGCAGGAAGACCGAGGCTCGCAGCACCCGGAACACCCGAAAGCTGGCGAGCGAGACGAGGGTCAGGACTCCCGCCCCCGTCAGCGCGAGCTTCAGGATCGCGAAGCGCCGGGCGTTGTCGTAGACGACGCTCGCCATGAACGGGTTCGCCTCGATGGCGCCGGCATCGAGGAGCCTGAGCGTCAGGAGGCCGTCGGCGACGCAGAGCACGAGGATCAGCATCGCGCTCAGGAACAGCCACGGCCCGTGCCAGTCGACGATCGGACGGTGGTGATCGGCCGCGCGGCGTCCGGTGCGCCGGCGCGGGTTCAGCCCGCCGTAGAGGAGCGAGCTGAACAGGCGCTCGCGCCGGTCGATGCCACCCGCGCGTCGCTCGGGGCGAAGCCCGCGCTCGCCTGCCACCGCTACCTGGATGCCGCTCTCAGCCATGTGCGTGTCGATCGCCTCGGTTGGTCACACGTGAAAACGCTGCAAGAAGCGCTCCACCCCTGCAGGCCCCTGATTTCACTGGGGGCCCCGGGCCGGGGGGCGTCGCTTCGTAAAGAAGACCGACACCGCCGTGCACCGTTTTGGTCAGTGGTAGACGGCGCCCCGCGCCATGACGAAGCTCGGGTGCTCGGTCGCGCTGATCTTCTCGAGCGGGTTGCCCGGCACCGCGACGATGTCCGCGGACTTGCCGGCTTCGAGCGTGCCCGTGATCCCATCGACGCCGAGGAGCTTCGCCGCGTCCCGGGTTGCCGACAGGAGTGCCGCCGCCGGCGACATGCCAAGCTCGGTCATCAGCACGAACTCGTGCGCGTTCATGCCGTGCGGCGAGACGCCGGAGTCGGTGCCGAAGGCGATCGGCACGCCGAGCTTGAGCGCGTTCTTGAACATCTCCGTGTGCGCGGCCGAGAGGCTGCGCGCCTTGACCGCGATCGCGGGCGGATAGGTGCTCGCGTGCGACTCGCTCCACCACACGGCCATGCGCGTCGGCACGAGGTAGGTGCCCTTTGCCTTCATGAGCTTCAACGTGTCGACGCTGAGGAAGCTGCCGTGCTCGATCGAGTCGATGCCGGCTTCGACCGCGAGCCGCGCGGCCTCGTCGCCGTGCGCGTGCGCGGCGACCTTGCGGCCCCAGGCATGCGCCTCGCTCATGATCGCGTGCAGTTCATCGGTCGTCAGCTGCGGCACTTTCAGCGGATCGGCCTCCGAGAAGACGCCGCCCGAGGCGCAGATCTTGATGACGTCCGCGCCCCACTTCATCTGGTCGCGCACCGCCTCGCGGCATTGCTCGGGACCGGAGCAGATGCCCTCGACCGGCGTCAGCGGCTTGATGGTCTCCGGGGGGAACGGCGACTGGTCGCAGTGGCCGCCCGGTGATCCGATCGCATGCGCAGCCGCGATGATGCGCGGGCCCTGCACGAGACCGTCCTTGATCGCGTTGCGAAGCGCGATGTCGACCCAGTCGCCGGCGCCGACATTGCGGACCGTCGTGAAGCCGGCGGCGAGCGTCTTGTGGGCGTTGCGCTCCGCATAGAAGGACTGCTCGACCGGGAAGCGCAGCATCCCCTCGTAGAAATCGCGGTACGGGTTGTCGGACGCCTCGTCCGTCAGGTGCACGTGCGCATCGATGAAGCCGGGCAGCAGCGTCGCATCGCCGAGATCGATGACCTTCGCGCCCGCGGGGATCGCGGCGTTCGCGCCGACCGCGGTGATCTTCTCGCCCTCGACGACGACGAGCCCGGGACTCGTCAGCGTGCCCGTCTTGCCATCGAAGAGATGCGCGGCCTTGAGGACGGTGGCGGGCTCGGCGGCGAGCGCGGTGCTACCGAGTCCGAGAGTACCGGCCGCGATCGACGCGGCGCAGGCGAGAGCGAGAATGCGAGCGCGAGACATGAAGAGCCCCCTTCGACATAATTTGGGATGCGAGGACTCGAGGTCCTCGATTGTTCTTAAGTGTAGGGCCCCCGACCCTGCCTCACCAGATGCGCTTTCCGCGCGCGCGCGCTAAAGTTGAACGATGGGTTTTCGATTTTCCCGACGCGTGAAGATCCTGCCGGGCCTGCGACTCAACCTGTCGCGCTCCGGTGCGTCGATGAGCGTCGGGACGCGCGGTGCGTGGCTGACCTTCGGGAAGCGCGGCACGCGCGCGACGGTCGGATTGCCGGGCACGGGGCTGAGCTACTCGACGGTGTCGCACCCCGAACCATCGCCGCCGTCCATCGAGCCGCCGGCGGCCGTGTCGTCAAGTCCGTCAGGGCCGCTCGATGCGCGGCCGCCCGGGGACTCGCGCCGCAAAACCTCGCGTGCGCTTCTCTGGATCCTTCTGCTCGTCGCCATCGCCGTCTATCTCGACTGGCGTTCGCTGAGCTAGGCCGACCTTGCCGCTCGACTAGGAGCTGTTCGTCGATCCCCACGCGGCCATGCGCGCCGCCACTCACGGAGGAGTTTCATGTCTCAGATGCGCGCCTCGTTTGGCCGCCGGTTGGCGGCGCTCTTTCTCGAGGCCCGCGTACCAGAGTCCCATCTGCTCCCAGCTGGCGAAAGTCGTCATCTGCACGGCGGGACCATCGGGTTCTTTCTTGGCCTTTTCCTTCTTCTTGTCTTTGTCCTTATCTTTATCCTTGTCGCTGTCGTCTTTATCGACGTGGGAACTGGTCCAGGTATAAATGAGGCGCCCGTTGGCCTCGGTTTTCTTGG
>CAYNCY010000192.1:0-7002 GCA_964395195.1 uncultured Steroidobacteraceae bacterium | reverse complement strand
CGCCGCCGGGCGCGCCGGTCTGGGTCGGCTGCCAGGCGCCGGTCGCCGCGGACTTCCTCGTCAACCTCGCGCCCGAGGTCCCGGACTTCTACCCGAACTACGCGCGCGTCGCCGAGTTCGTCGATGCTGAACCCGGGCGCCGCGACGCCGGCCGGCGCCGCTTCGCGCTCTACCGCGATCGCGGGCATCCACCCGAGACCCACAAGCTCGCCACCTGAACTTCCATGGACAAGACCTACGCACCGAAGGATATCGAGGGGCGCCAGTACGCTCGCTGGGAAGCGGCCGGCTGGTTCGCGCCGCGCTCCGGCGGCGCGCCCTACTCGATCGTGATCCCGCCGCCCAACGTCACCGGCACGCTGCACATGGGGCATGCGTTCCAGGACACGATCATGGATGCGCTGACGCGCTTCCATCGCATGCTCGGCCGGGAGACGCTGTGGCAGCCGGGCACCGATCACGCCGGCATCGCGACGCAGATGGTGGTCGAGCGGCAGTTGAACGCCGCCGGCCAGACGCGCCACGACCTCGGCCGCGAGGCTTTCATCAACCGCGTCTGGGAGTGGAAAGAGACCTCGGGCGGCACGATCGCGCGGCAGATGCGACGCCTGGGCGCGAGCGTCGACTGGAGCCGCGACCGGTTCACGATGGACCCCGGGCTTTCTGCCGCCGTGACCGAGACCTTCGTGCGTCTTTTCGAGGAAGGGCTCATCTACCGTGGCAAGCGCCTCGTCAACTGGGATCCGGTGCTGCACACGGCGGTCTCCGACCTCGAAGTGCAATCACAGGAAGAGGCCGGGAGCCTCTGGCACCTCCGCTACCCGCTCGCCGAGGGCTCGGGCGAACTCATCGTTGCGACCACTCGCCCGGAGACGATGCTCGGCGACACCGCCGTCGCGGTGCACCCGGACGATGAGCGTTACCGCCACCTCGTCGGTCGGCGCATCCGCCTGCCGCTCACCAACCGCGAGATTCCCATCGTCGCGGACACGTACGTCGATCCCGCCTTCGGCACGGGCTGCGTCAAGATCACGCCGGCGCACGATTTCAACGACTACGAGCTGGGCCTCAGGCACGACCTGCCGCTCCTCAACATCTTAGACGCGGATGCGAAGCTCAACGACGAGGTCCCCGCGCAGTACCGCGGCCTCGACCGTTTCGAGGCGCGAAAACTGATCGTCGCCGAGCTCGAGGCCAAGGGCCTCATCGCGAAGGTCGTCGCGCACACGCTGATGGTGCCGCGCGGCGATCGCAGCAACGCCGTGCTCGAGCCCTGGCTCACGGACCAGTGGTACGTGCGCGTCGCGCCGCTCGCAAAGCCCGCGATCGAGGCCGTCGAGACCGGCCAGATCCGTTTCGTGCCGGCCAACTGGGACCGCACGTACTTCGAGTGGATGCGCAACATCAAGGACTGGTGCATCAGCCGCCAGCTCTGGTGGGGACACCGCATTCCCGCCTGGTACGGCGCCGACGGCACGATCTACGTAGGCCGGAGCGAAGCGGAAGTTCGCGCGCGCCACAACCTCGGTACGGCACCCCTCACCCAGGACGAGGACGTGCTCGACACGTGGTTCTCATCCGCCCTCTGGCCCTACTCGACGCTCGGCTGGCCGGAGTCGACGCCGGCGCTCAAGCGGTTCTATCCGACAACCGTGCTCGTCACCGGCTTCGACATCATCTTCTTCTGGGTCGCCCGGATGATCATGATGGGCATCAAGTTCATGGGTGAGGTGCCGTTCCGCGAGGTGTACCTGCACGGCCTCATCCGGGACAACGAAGGCCAGAAGATGTCGAAGTCGAAGGGCAACGTCCTCGACCCGCTCGACCTCATCGATGGCATCGAGCTCGAGGCGCTCGTCGAGAAGCGCACGACCGGCCTCATGCAGCCGAAGCTCGCGGCCGGCATCGAGAAAGCGACCCGGAAGCAGTTCCCGGATGGCATCGCCGCGTACGGCACCGATGCACTGCGCTTCACGTTCGTCTCCCTCGCGACGCTCTCGCGCGACATCCGCTTCGACGTCGGCCGCATCGAGGGTTACCGGAACTTCTGCAACAAGCTCTGGAACGCGGCTCGATTCGTGCTGCTGAGCGTCGAGGGCGAGGACTTGATTCCCGGCGAGGAAACGCCCTCGCTCGCCGACCGCTGGATTCGCTCGCGCTTCGCGGCCGCCGCAACCGAATGCCACGAGGCGTTCACTGCCTATCGCTTCGACCTCGCGAGTCAGGCGCTCTACGAGTTCACGTGGTACGAGTTCTGCGACTGGTACCTCGAGCTCAGCAAGGCGATCCTGAACTCCGAGACCGCGACCGCCGCCGAAAAGCGCGCGACGCGCCGCACGCTCATTGCGACGCTCGAGGCGCTGCTCCGGGCGCTGCACCCGCTGATGCCGTTCATCACCGAGGAGATCTGGCAGCGCGTCGGACCGCTCGCGGGTCGCACCGGCGAGACGATCATGCTCGAGCCCTGGCCGGTCGCGGACTCGAACGATCGCGACGAGTCCATCGAGACCGACATGCGCTGGGTCATGGACTTCATCCTCGCCATCCGCAAGGTCCGCGGCGAGATGGACATTGCGCCCTCGAAGCGCATCGAGGTCCTCCTCGGCCACGTGAGCGCCGCCGACGCCGCGCGCATCGAGCGCACGCGGCACTGGCTCGAGCGGCTGGCGGGGCTCGGGACGCTCCGGGCACTCGGCGCGGGCGAGGCGGAGCCTGAGTCCGCGGCGAGCCTCCTCGGCGAGCTTCGCATCCTCGTGCCGATGGCCGGACTCATCGACGTCGCCGCCGAGACAAGCCGCCTCGAGAAGCGCATCGCCAAGCTGAGCCAGGACCTCGCCAAGACCGCCGCCAAGCTCAGCAACGAGAGCTTCCTCGCCAATGCCCCGCCCGCGGTCGTCGCGCAGGAACGCGCGCGCACCGCCGAGTTCAACGCCGAGCTCGCCGAATTGGGCACCCAGCTCACGCGCGTCAAGCGCCTCGGCGGCGCGTGAGCGCCGGCGCCGACACGCGCCGGGCGCTCGAGCCCGTGATCGCGGCGCTGAACGGCATCGTGCTCGGCAAGGACCGGCAGGTGCGGCTCGCCCTCGCGTGCCTCCTCGCCCGCGGTCACCTGCTGATCGAGGACGTGCCCGGCGTCGGCAAGACGACGCTCGCGCAATCGCTCGCACGCGTGCTGGGCCTCACCTACCAGCGCGTGCAGTTCACGAGCGACCTCTTGCCGGCGGATGTTGTCGGCGTCTCGGTCTACGACCGCGAGCACGGGCGCTTCGAGTTCCACAAGGGTCCCGTGTTCGCGCAGCTCCTGCTCGCGGATGAGATCAACCGCGCGACCCCGAAGGCGCAGAGCGCGCTTCTCGAGGCCATGGAGGAGCGGCAGGTCACGGTCGATGGCCAGACGCATCCGCTCCCGGAACCCTTCTTCGTGGTCGCGACCCAGAACCCGAGCTACCAGCTCGGCACCTATCCGCTCCCCGAGTCGCAGCTCGACCGCTTCCTGATGCGCATCGAACTCGGCTACCCAAGCGCGACGCTCGAGCGCGAGCTCCTGAAGGGCGCCGACCGACGCGCGCTTCTCGCCGCGCTTGAGCCCAGGCTCCCCGCGGCGCAACTGCTGGAGCTGCAGCGCCACGTTGCGGGCGTGCACGTCGCGGAGCCCCTCCTCGACTACGTGCAGGCGCTCGTCAGGTACACGCGCGACTCCGGTCTTTTCGACGCCGGGCTCTCGCCGCGCGCGGCGATCGCGCTCCTTCGGGCCGCGCAGGCCTGGGCGCTCCTCAACGGTCGCGCGGGCGTGCTGCCGGAGGACGTGCAGGCGGTACTGAAGCCCGTGGCCGGCCACCGACTCGAGCGTCGCGCCGCGATCGCGGGCGAGGTCGCGGCCGACCTCGAACAGCTGCTCCTCGGGGCTGTCCCGGTGCCCTGAGCGCCGTGGCCGCCACACGACCGGCACGCTTTGGCTGGACGGCGCTAAAAAAAAGCGCCGGTGAGCGCGTGGTCCGCTGGTCGCGGCGCCGCCACGGTGCCGACCTCGGCGCCGTGACGATCAACCGGCGCCGCGTGTACATCCTGCCGACCCAGCTCGGCGCCGCCTACGGCGCCATGCTGTTCGCGATGCTGCTCGGCGGCCTCAACTACGGTAACAACCTCGCGCTCGCGCTCACGTTCCTGCTCGCCGCGGGCGGCTGGGTCGCGATGCACCAGTGCCACCGCAACCTCGCGGGTCTGACGGTCGAGCCCGCCGGCACGCGCTCACCCTACGCGGGCGAGGCCGCCGAGTTCGCCTTTGCGCTGACCGCTCCTTTCGCACGGCACGACCTCGTGCTGAAAGCGGGTGCCTATGCCGCGCCCCCCGTCAGCCTCGAGGGCGGCCGCTCCGCGACCCAGCACGTGCAGATACCGACCGAACGCCGCGGGCGGGTGCGCCTTGGGCGGCTGCGGGTCGAGTCGACGTTCCCGCTCGGACTCTTCACGGCCTGGACGTGGATTCATCCGGAGCTCGAGTGCCTCGTGTATCCACGGCCCGCGATCCGCGGCCGCGAGGGCCCGCCACCCGACACCGAGTCGGGCTCCGCGCACGACGGGCGCGCCGCGGGCGAGGAGGACTTCGCGGGGCTGCGCGCCTTCCGGCCGGGCGATCCACCGCGGCGCATCGCGTGGAAGGCCTGGGCCCGCGGCGGCGAGATGCTCGTGAAGGAGTTCGTCGGCGCCGCGCGCGCGCCGATCATGCTCGACATCGCGCGTGTGCCCGGGGTCAACCTCGAGGACCGCATCGCGCGGCTCGCGCGCTGGGTCGTCGACGCGGAGGAGCGCGGCGATCGCTACGGCCTGCGGCTCGAGACACACGAGGTAGCGCCGGGCGCGGGACTGGCGCACCGCAACCGCTGCCTCGCGCTCCTCGCGCTCTACCGGCTGCCGGAGGCGGCGTGAGGCGCCCCTCGCCCGCGCTCACGCGCCTGCTCGCAACGACGAGCGCGCTCGGTGCCGCGCTCCTGCCGCACGTCGCCCATTTTCCGCTCTGGGTGACGACCGCGGTCGCCGGCACCATCGCCTGGCGGCTCTTCGCCGAGCAGCGCGGCTGGGGCATGCCGCCCCGGGCGCTCAGGCTCGGCGCCGCCGCGCTTGCGACGATCGCGGTGCTTGGGAGCTACCGGACCCTGAACGGCCTCGATGCGGGCACCGCGCTCCTTGCGATCATGGCGGGACTCAAGCTCACCGAGACGCGGGCGCCCCGCGATCACGCGGTGCTGGTCTTCATCGGCTACTTTCTCTGCGTCGCGACGCTCCTCTACGAGCAGTCGTTCCTCCGCCTCGCGTACAGCGTGCTCGTCGCATGGCTCCTGACCGCGGCGCTCGCGCGCGCGCACCGGCCGGTCGAGGCGAATACGCCCGTGCGGCCCTTTCAGCTGGCCGCGCGCACGCTCGCGCTCGGCGCCCCGCTCGCGCTCGTGCTCTTCCTGTTCGTGCCGCGCATCGAGGGCCGGTTCTGGGCGGTGCCCGCGCACTCCGCCTCACACACCACCGGCATCGACGAGGAGATGAACCCGGGCGACGTCGCCGAGCTCTCGCAGTCGGACGACCCGGCGTTCCGGGTCTGGTTCCAGGGCGCGCTGCCGGCGCCGGAGCTTCGTTACTTCCGGATGCTGGTGCTCGAGGACTTCGACGGCCGCACGTGGCGGCGGGCCGCGGCCTACGGAGAATTCCGCCCGACCGAGGTCGCGCCGGAGGGACCCACCTTCGACTACCGGATCGCGCTCGAGCCGACGCAGCGCGAGTGGCTGCCCGCGCTCGACAGCGTGACCGAGTGGCCGACGGCGATCGCGACGCGCGGCCGCTCGATGCAGCTCGTGTACTTCGACCGCGCGCTCCTCGAGCGCCGCCCGGTCACGGCCGTGCTCGAGTACCGCCTCAAGTCCTCGACCGGCGCCGCCGTGATGCGCTCGGGGCTCGCCCGCGACCTCGCCACGCGCGACCGGGCGCTGCCGGAGGGTCGCTCGCCGCAGACGCGCGCGCTCGCGGCGCAGCTGCGCGCCGGCGCACCGGACGAGCGGGCCTACATCGAGCGGGTGCTCGACCGTTTCCGGCGGGCGCCCTACGCCTACACGCTCGCGCCGCACCCGCTGGGCCGGGAGCCGGTCGATGAGTTCCTGTTCACGACGCGCGAGGGCTTTTGCGAGCACTACGCCTCGGCGTTCACGGTGCTGATGCGCGCCGCGGGGATCCCGGCGCGTGTCGTGATCGGCTACCAGGGCGGCGACTTCAACAGCTACGGCAACTACCTGCTGGTCCGCCAGGCCCACGCGCACGCGTGGTCCGAGGTCTGGCTCGAGGGCACCGGATGGACGCGCGTCGATCCGACCGCGGCGGTCGCGCCCGAGCGCGTGCGCCGCGGACGTCTCGGCGAGGGCGCGGCGGCCGAGGGCGCCGACACCTGGCTCGGCTCGAACTTCGCGTGGCTCGAGAAGGCGCGCGCCGCCTGGGACGCGGCGCGCACCGCCTGGTACGAGAGTGTCGTCGGCTTCAATCCGGCGCGGCAGGCCGAGATCCTCGATGCGCTCGGCCTCGGCTCCACCGGCTGGCAGGGCATCGCGATTGCGCTCGGGCTGGGCTTCGGGCTCGCGGCGCTTGCGCTCGGTGGGTGGCTCGCGTGGGAACTGAGACCGAAGCGCCAGGATCCCGTGCAGGCGGCGTGGCTCTTCGTGTGTGCGCGGCTCGCGGCGCTCGGGGTCACGCGGGCGCTCGGCGAGGGGCCGGTCGACTACGGCCGGCGGGTCGCGCTCGCGGCGCCCGAGCTCGGCGCGCGCTTCGGCCCGGTGGTCTCGGCCTACGTCGAGGTGCGTTACTTCCCCGGGGCGACGCCGGCCGAGCGGACGCGCTTCGTCCTGCTCGCGCGCCGCTTCGCCGAGCGGCTCCGCGAGCGGCGCGCGTGACGCCTCAGCCCATGTGCAGGCCGCCGTTGACCGAGAAGTCGGCGCCGGTCGCGAACGCGGACTCCGGGCTCGCGAG
>CAYNCY010000191.1:0-7003 GCA_964395195.1 uncultured Steroidobacteraceae bacterium | reverse complement strand
GATCGTGAGCTGATGGACCGTCTCGGTGCCCTCGTAGGTGATCACGCTCTCGAGGTTCAGCATGTGGCGGATCGGCACGAACTCGGCGCTGATGCCGGCGCCGCCGAGCATGTCGCGCGCGTCGCGCGCGACCTCGATCGCCGCGCGGCAGTTGTTCCACTTGGCGAGCGAGACCTGGCTCGGCGTCATCGTACCGCCGTCCTTGAGCCGGCCGAGCTGCAGCGAGAGGAGCTGCGCGAGCGTGATCTTGCGGCTCATCTCCGCGAGGCGGATCTGGATCGACTGGTTGGCCGCGAGCGGCCGGCCGAACAGAATGCGGTCCTTGGTGTACTCGATCAGCTGGGCGAGGCACGCCTGCGCCGCGCCGATCACGCCCCAGGTGATGCCGTAGCGCGCCTGCGTGAGGCAGGACAGCGGACCCTTGAGGCCCACGACGCCCGGCAGCATGTTCTCGGCGGGCACGACGACGTTGTCGAAGAAGAGCGCGCTCGTCACCGAGGCGCGGAGGCTGAATTTGTTCTCGATCTCCGGCGCCGAGAATCCGGGCGTGCCCTTCTCGACGATGAAGGCGCGGATGCCGTCCGGCGTCTGCGCCCAGCAGATGCAGAGGTCGGCAATCGCGCCGTTCGTGATCCACATCTTCGCGCCGTTGATGACCCAGTCGCTGCCGCGGCGCTTGGCGTGCGTCTTCATGTTGGCGGGATCCGAGCCGCCGTGCGGCTCGGTGAGGCCGAAGCAGCCGATCAGCTCGCCGCGCGCCATGCCGGGCAGGCACTTCTGCTTCTGCTCTTCACTGCCGAACGCATGGATCGGATACATGCACAGCGAGGACTGCACCGAGACGAAGCTGCGAATCCCGGAATCGCCGCGCTCGAGCTCCTGGCAGATGAGGCCATAGGACACGCCGTTCATGCCCGCGCAGCCGTAGCCTTCGAGCGAGGAGCCGAGGAGTCCGAGGCCCGCGAGCTCGGGGATCAGCTCACGCGGGAACGTGTGGTTCTCGAAGTGCTCCTGGATGATCGGCAGCACCTTATCATCGACCAGCCGGCCCACCGCGTCCTGCACCAGGCGCTCTTCCTCGGTCAGGGCGGCGCGAACGGCATAGAGATCGAGCGGGTCGAGCGTGCGCACGGCGCTTTTCTTGGGGGCGGGTGAGTCGGGCCGTGAAGCGGCCATGGCAGGCTCCTGGGACGTGAATGAGGGCGCGCGCGACGGGTGCGCGGGGCCCCAAATGATAGCCCAGGCGAGGGGTCACGTGCGTCGGTGCGCCGCCGCGCGCGCCCATAGGACGATGTTTCCGCTCGAATTCTTCGCATCCCGAGATTTCTGGGTCCCGCGCGACGGCAAAGGCAATATCGCGTTTTCCCGGCGCCCGAGCACCGGAACGTACGCACCGATGTGGGACGCCTCCAAAGCCGTTCTCGTGAGCTACGCGTCGCAGGACGCCGAGGCAGCGCGCCTCGACCCGTTGTCAGTGATGCCGGTACACGACCTCGCGATCAACGATCCGGTCCGACACCGATTCGATGCGGCGGCGGCGGGCTTTCGCAAGACGATCGACCTCGATCCCGACTGGACCTGGGGCTACATCAAGCTCGCGCGGCAAAAGCTCGACGAGTTGCACGCGATCGCCGCGAAGCAGTACGTGGATCCCGTTACGTTCGCGATCGTGCTCGGCGCCCTCGGCCGGATTGACGATGCCGTCGCCTGGTATGAGCAGGCTTACGCTGACCGCACGCCAACATGGTGGCCGCGGCGATCTTTCCGACGTTGTCCACGGAGCTCGTGGGCAACGCGCGGTTTCAGGCGATCGTCGACCGGATGGGATTCCCGGCCGCCGTCAGCCGATAACGCACGGCGGGCTGCGTCACTGGCGTGACTTCCAAACAAAAGGGCCGCGCACCTTCGGTGCGCGGCCCCTGAACCGGCAGCGATTGTCAGCCGCGGTCAGCCCTTGGGCTTGCCAGCATCGGCCCCGATGCCGAGCTTGGCGCTGATGTCCGCGGCCTTGGCGGCCACGGCCTTCGCCTTGTCGAGCGCGCCCTGCACGTCACCGCCCGTGAACGCAGTGGTCGCGTCCGCCCAGGCGGTCTTGATGTCGGCGAGGCCCGAGGTCGCACCGGCAACGGCGTCCTTGGTGACGCCCTTCGGCAGCGAATGCGTCTTCTTGAATGTCGCGAGGCGCGCTTCGATCGCGCTGACCGCTTCCGGCACCTGCGTTGCGAGTTGTGTCCACTGCGCGGAGAGCGCTTCCAGCACTTCCTTCTTCTTCGCGGCGGCGGCGTCACCGAGCGCCTTGGCGTCCGCGAGGAGCGCGGGGCCCGCGGCAATCACGGCCTTGTAGTCCTGCTTCGCGAACGACGCCTTGAGGTCGGCGAGCTTCTGGGTCACGGCGGCGTACTGCTCCGGAACGTACTTCTCGGCGTCGGCGCTCACGGCGGTGACCGTCGACTCGATCTCGGTGATCGCCTTCTGGGCCGGTTCCTGCAGGTTCGCACAGGCTGCGAGCACGAGGCCGGCAACGAGCGTGAGCAGAAACCGGAAGGAATGATTGCGCTTCGTCATGGAGATCCTCCGGTGGTCTTGTTGTCTAGGCCCGGGCCAGAAAGCCGGCGGGGCGACGACGTTACGCCAATTCCCGCCGTCGGACAACGCTGGCAGCGATCGCCGCGGCGATCTTTGGCAAGCGCGTGCGCAGCTCCGCGACCGCCGTCGCTTCCCACGACTGCGCGCGCCACAAAGGCCCCGCGTAGTAGAGCCCCGACGTCGGGGCTCCCTGCAGATCGAGCAGCCGCCCGTCTGGATCGGTGAGCACACCGAGACCGAGCGAGTCGCGCACAGCGCTGCCACGCCCAAGGAGCGCACCCCACGGATCGCCGAGCGGTGCCCCGGCCGGCGCGCCGGTGCAGTTGACGATCTGGCCGGCGTGCAAGGCTTCCACCCGGGCCTCGGCACGACGGCGCAGCGACAGCGTGAGTCCTTTCGCGGAACGGCCGACGTCGAGTACGCGCCCCGCGATGACCTCGACCGCGCCCGCGCGCAGTTCGTCCTCGATGAGTTCGGCGGAAGCATCCGGCATCCGGTGCCGGTGCACGTCCCAGAGTGCGCGCACGTGGCGCAGGAATCGCGCGCGATCGGCTTCGTTCAAGCGCTGCCAGATGCGCGCCGAATGCGGGCGCAGCGCCGCGAGCAGGTGACGATAGTCACGACCGCGCGCGGCGAGCTCACGGGCATGACGGACGAGCACGCGCGTCAGCGAGCGCAACGACAGTATCTCGTCGCGCGCGATTTCTGCGGGCAAGTCGCCAGGCTCCGGCGGCCGCACGAGTCCCCGGTCGGGCTGCGGCAGCCGACCGTGGCGCGAGATCGCGATGATCCGGCCGGTGAAGCCGGCCGCGCGCAATTCGACCACGACGTCGATGAACGTGAGTCCGCTGCCGAGCGCGACCACCGTATCAGTCGCCGCCGGCAGTGGCGCCGCCGGAGCGGACGCCTCCACGTAGCGCGTCTCGTCCGTCATCCAGTCCGCGAGCCAGCGCGGCGCCTGCGGCACGCTGCCGCCGGTCGCGAGGAGCACCGCGTCCGATGCGATCGTCACGCGCGTGACGCCCGCATCGACGAGCACGTCCCAGCGGCCGTCGCGAGCCGTGACGTCGAGCGCGTCGCCGGCCATTGCCGTGAACTCGCAACGCCCGCGCGCCGCGAGGGCGGCCGCATCGAGACGTGCCGCGAGGTATCGGCCGTACGCACGGCGCGAGGCGACGGTCGCCCCGGTCGCGTCCGGGTCCTCGGAACGCAGGAAGTCCACGAAGTCATCGGGAACTTCGGTAAAAGCGCTCATGCGTTCCGCGCGGACGTTGAGCAGGAGCCGTTCGGAGGAGGCGTCATAGGCAACGCCGCCAATGCCGTGGCCCGGGCGCTCGAGCAGGATCACCTTCGTGCCGGCCGGCAGCTCGCCGCGTAGCAGCAGCGTCGCGCTGACGACGCCCGAAAAGCCGGCGCCGACGATGACGATGACGGGAGGGGTCCGCATCGTTTCTATGATCCGGTGCCGGGGAGCCAAGCGCAATCCGAATCAGGCCCCGGTCCGTCCACACATACGCCCATGCGGTAGGCTAGGCTTTGCGGGGCGGGGCGCCCCGCCCGGAGCAGACCCCATGAAAATCCCCGAGATTCTGATCGTCGAGACGGTGCACCGGGCCGGCAGCCTAGCCAGCGTCCTACAAGTAATCGCCGACACGGGGCTCGTGATCGAGTCACTGAACGCGATCAAGCGCGAGCAGGGCCGTACGCTCTGGGAGATCACTCTCGAGATGGACGAGGCGGCGGACCGCAGCCTCTACGAGCGCATCGACAAGCTGCCGAACGCGCGCTTCATGGGGAAGTCCGACCGGGTCTTCAACCGCCACCGCGGCGGCAAGCTCAAGGTGACCTCGAGCATACCGATCAATACCAACGAGGTGCTCCGCGACATCTACACGCCCGGTGTCGCGCGCGTGTGCCTCGCGATACGCGATGCGCCTGAGACCGCGTACGACTACACGAGCCTCGGAAGCACCGTCGCCGTGATCACGAACGGCACGGCCGTGCTCGGCCTCGGCGACATCGGGCCGCTGGCGGGACTGCCGGTGATGGAGGGCAAGGCCGCGCTCTTCGCCTCGCTCGTCGGTCTCAATGCGTATCCGGTTCTCCTGGACGAGAAGGATCCGAAGCGCGTGATCGAGACGATCATGGCGATAGAGAAGTCCTTCGGCGCGATCCAGCTCGAGGACTTCGCGGCGCCCGCGTGCTTCGAGATCGAGGCGGAGCTGCGCCGGCGGCTCAGGAAGCCCGTGCTGCACGACGATCAGCACGGCACGGCGGTCGTCGTGCTCGCGGCGCTGCAAAACGCGGCACGTCGCGTCAATCGCAAGCTCGAGGAGAGCACGTTCGGCCAGGTGGGCCTCGGCGCCGCCGGCATCGGAATCGTGCGCCTGTTGCGTGCGTACGGCGTTGAACGGATTCTCGGCGCGGACCGGAACCCGCTCGCGCTCGAGCGACTCGAATCGCTTGGCGGGCAGCGTGCGACGCTCGCCGAGGTCATGGCGAAGTGCGACATCGTCGCGGCGACGACCGGCGTCAAGGATCTGATCAAGCCCGAGATGGTGCGGCCCGGCCAGGTGATCCTGGCGTTGTCGAACCCCGACCCCGAGATCGAGCCGATCCGCGCGCTCGAGCGCGGTGCGGTATTCGCAGCCGACGGCAAGGGCATCAACAACGTGCTCGGCTTCCCGGGTCTGTTCAAGGGCGCCCTCGATGCGCGTGCTGCAGAATTCACGGATCGCATGCTGATGGCGGCCGCGAACTCGATCGCCGGTCTCGCACCGGATTCCGATCTCGTTCCGGATCCCTTGGATCCCGCGGTACACGCGGCGGTCGCCGAGGCGGTGCGCGCGGCCGCGATCGCTTGAATGATGTTTGAGGATTTTGATTAAGGCCTCAAAAATTCAAGTTGGCTAATCGCGCATTCCCGTGCATCATTGCCCGCCCTACACGCGGGCCAGCCCGCTGTAACAATTCCGTTTGTTCCTAAGAGTTGAAATTCAAATGACCAAGAAGCGCGCTCACCACGGGCACGGCTGGACGCCGTCCGATCTGAAAAAGCTGAAGTCGCTCGTCGCCAGAGGAACGGCGCGTGCGGAGATCTCCAAGGTCCTGGGCCGCACCGTCTCGGCGGTGTACCAGCGCATCGTCACGGAGCACCTGAGTCCGCGTCGCCGGCGCGCGAAACGCCGCGCTCGCTAGCGACGTCCCTGCGGTCGCCGGATCCCGGCGACCGCCCGGGCAGGGCCGGCCGCGCGAGTTCCCGAACCTCCCGTCCCGTTGACGCACTGCGCCGAGCCTGCGCGGCGCGAGCGCAGCGTCCTGCCCGCCGGATTCAGTACTTGAGGCCGAGACGGCGATAGAGCGCGGCGAGGATCCAGAGCGGCCCGATCAGCAGGAACTGCACGTCCTTGAAAAAGGATGGACGCTTGCCCTCGACCGCGTGGCCGATGAACTGGCCGATCCAGGCCACCACGAAGATCGCGATGCAGACCGCCCAGAGCGGCGCCGGCAGGCGCGCGAGGGCGAGCAGCAGTGCGTAGCCGACGACAACCACGAAGAGCATGCCGAGCGCGAGCCGCGGCGAGAGCGTGGCGTAGTAGATGAGTGCGGCGAGTGCGAGGAGGGCGGACCAGTTGACGAGGAGCGACCAGCCGCCGACGGCGGCCGGAACCGGTATCGCCCACAGGAGCCCCATCAGTGCGAGCTGGATCGGCGGCACGCACAGGTAGTGCAGCCGCTTGTTGGCGGGATTCCGGTGGCTGTCGGCGTACTCATCGAGCCACGCATCGAGGCTGCGCATCGAAGTCCCCGCAGTGAACCCGCGACAGTCTAGCAAGGGCGCCAGACTGCGCGGGATGCCGCGGCCCGCCGGGCCGCGGCGCGTCAGGCCATCGCCGCCTTCAGCTTCTTGAGGGCGTTGGTCTCGAGCTGGCGGATACGCTCCGCGGACACGGAGAACTCGGCCGCCAGCTCGTGCAGCGTCGACTTCTTGTCGTCATCGAGCCAGCGGCGCTCGACGATCGTGCGGCTGCGCGCATCGAGCGTCGCGAGCGCGTGCGTGAGCCGCGTGCTCGAGGCGCCGTCCCACTGCTCGCGCTCGACCGCGACCGCAGGGTCCGCATCGGGTGCCGGGAGGTAGGCGGACGGCGAGTACACCGACTCGTCGTCGTCGTTTTCCGGCGCCGGATCGAACGCGACGTCGCGCGCGGAGAGGCGCTGCTCCATCTGCGTGACCTCTGCCGGCGTCACGCCGAGATCCTTCGCGACCGCGCGCGTCTCCTCCGCGCTCAGCCACGCGAGGTTCTTCTTGGCCTTGCGCAGGTTGAAGAAGAGCTTGCGCTGCGCCTTGGTGGTCGCGACCTTGACCAGCCGCCAGTTGCGCAGCACGTACTCGTGGATTTCAGCTCGGATCCAGTGC
>CAYNCY010000190.1:0-7012 GCA_964395195.1 uncultured Steroidobacteraceae bacterium | reverse complement strand
TCGATGACTTCGGCACCGGCGGGAGCTCCCTCGCCTACCTCAAGTCCCTCAAGGTGAACACGCTCAAGATCGACGGTGTCTTCATCCGCGACCTGCTCACGAACCCGCGCTCGGAATCCATGGTGCGCGCGATCCTGCAGATCGCACGGCAGCTCGAGCTCGACACGGTCGCGGAGTGTGTCGAGTCGCCGGAGGCCGCCTCACACCTCGCGACGCTCGGCGTCACCTACGGACAGGGCCTCGCGCTCGCGGAGCCCAAGCCGCTCGCCGAGGTGCTCGAGGAGCTGGTGAAGAAGGCCGCACCCCTCCTGACCGAGGCGGTCGGCCGCCCGGCCGGGGACGAACGCGTCCACTGACGGGGCTCGGCGCGGCTGACTAGGGCCCCGCCCCCGCGGTCGCGAGGGGCTCGGCGCTCGTGAGCCGCCCGATCGACAGCGCGAGCTCTGCCCGCGCCAGCTGCCAGCCCTGCTCCGCGCCGATGCGCTGCTGGCGGGCGCCTGCGGCCGCCGACTGCGCCGTCAGCACGTCGACGATCGTGCCGACGCCCGCCTGGTAACGGCCGAGCGCAACCTCCTCGTTCTCGCGCGCGCTCGCAAGGAGCGCCGCGGTCGCCTTCAGCTGCTGGTTCGCCGAGTCGAGCGAGGCATACGCGTTCCAGACATCGAGCGACACCTGCAGGCGGATCTGCTCGGCGTTCGCCTCGCGCGCGGCGAGCGTCGCCTGCGCCGCGCGCACCCGGTAGAGCGTGTCGAAGCCCGTGAACACCGGCACCGTGACGCTGAGCGCAAGCGTGTTGTAGTTCTGGTTCGGGAAGCCGGGCATCTGCACGAAGTTGCGCGCGGCGCCGACGCTGATCACCGGCCGCCCCGTCGCGCGCGCGGCGGTGACATCGGCCGCCGCGGCATCGCGCTGTGCTTGCGCCGCTGCGAGGTCGGGGCGCTGCCGTGCGGCCTCGGCCATCAGGTCCGCGATTCGCGCCGAGAGCAGCGGCACTTCCGCGGGCACGGGATCGGCGGCGAGCTCGAAGGCCCGATCGGCCGGGGCGCCGAGCGTGACCGCGAGCGTGCCGTGCGCGCCCTTGAGGGCGCCGGCCGCCTGCACGCGGCTCAGGACCGCCTGGTCGAATGCGGTCTCGGCCTGCAGGACGTCCGCGCGCGTCGCCACACCGGCATCACGGCGACCCCGTGCAACTTCGAGGCTGTGGGCGGCGGCGGCCTCGGCGCTCTTCGCCGCGCCGAGCGCGCCGTCCGCAGCGACGACGCCGTAGTAGGCCTCGACCGCACCGAGCACGACCTGCTGCGAGACGCTGTTGGCGGTCGCGGCCGCCGCATCGAGCAGGTGGCGCGCGCTCGCGATGCGGGCGTGGCGGGCGCCAAAGTCGAAGAGCGTGTACGAGAGATTGAGCGCGGCATCTTCCGTGCGCTGGCTGCCATCGACGAGCGCGGTCCCCGTGCTCGAGAGCCTCGGCCCTTTGATCCAGCTGTCGCTGCCGGTCGCATCGATCGTCGGGAATCGCGCGGCCTCGGCGATGCCAAGCTCCGCGGCCTGCAGACGTGCGGCCGCCCAGGCCCCCTTGGTGGCAGGGTTGCGGCAGAGCGCAAGCCCGATCGCCTGGCCGAGCGCCAGGGGACCTGCCGGCAACGCGCATGCGGGGTCGCCCGGGTCCGCGAATCCGTGCGCGTTCGACTCGAGCACCGAGCGCGTGCCGAGCGGATCGGAGATGAGCGAGGCCGCGCCCGCGGTGGCGGCCACGAGGCCAACCGCAAACCCAACCGCAACCGAGGCGGCGCGGCGATGGCCGCGCCCGGGACTCACGTGGTTCATCGCGCCATTCTAGCGAGCGCGCCGCCCTGCGTCGTCGCGAGGCGCCCTCAGCCGCGGTCGGGTGGTGTTCCGGCCCTGGTCGGCTCGCCCCGGCTGAACAGCCGCTCGAAGAGCCGCTCGATGGAGCGGCCAGCGACCAGCACGAGGAGCGCCAGCAGCATCAGGATTGCGACGAGGGTGAGCTGGCCGAGGCCGCAGAGGAGTGAGATCCCTGAGGTGAACCAGATGGCCGCCGCGGTCGTGAGTCCGGTGACGCGCATCCCGTCCGGCGCACGCAGGATCACGCCGGCGCCCAGAAACCCGATACCGGTCAGCACGCCTTGCGCGACACGCCCGACGTTGTCGAGTTGCGAGGCGAGCGCGACCATCATGCCCATCGTGATGCCGGCGGTGCCGAGGGCAACGAGGCTGAACGTGCGCAGCCCGGCGCCCTTGTGGTGCAGGTCGCGGTTGAGGCCAATGACGGCGCCGCAGACGAGCGCGACCCCGGCGCGGAGCAGTATGTCAGGGACGGTCAGCGACGCGAGGTCCACGGTGCCGATCGTAGCGCCTTTTGCACGCCCGGGCGGCTCGCCGCAGCCGACCCATCGCGGGGGTGAAGCGCGGGTTAAATTCGCTCAAGATTGGCCTCGTCGGCACGCTGTAGGTTCAACGTAAGGATCGTGCGTCGCCCGAATTTCGTACCGGAGAGCCCCATGTCGCCCGCCCGCCCGCCCTCGCCGACCACACGCGTCCGCGCGCTCATTTTCCTGGTCGCGCTCGCGTTTGCGGTCCCCGTCGCTGCGCAGGAGGACGCCGATCCGCCGGCGCGCGCCGCGCGCATCAACCTGACCGAGGGCGCCGTGTCGCTGCAGCCCTCCGGCACCGACGTCTGGACCAACGACATCCTGAACCGCCCCTTCGCGAGCGG
This sequence comes from uncultured Steroidobacteraceae bacterium, assembly GCA_964395195.1. Taxonomy (GTDB): domain Bacteria; phylum Pseudomonadota; class Gammaproteobacteria; order Steroidobacterales; family Steroidobacteraceae; genus CAIKZZ01. The sequence continues at coordinate 4,278 of CAYNCY010000190.1, read as the reverse complement.
CGATCGTCTGTGGTCCGACCGCGAGTCGCGCGCCGAGGTGCACGTGGGCTCGAGCGCGATTCGCCTCGGCTCCGAGTCCGGCGTCGAGGTCCTTGGCATCGACGATCGCTCGGTGCAGCTGAAACAGACCGCCGGCACGCTCTCGATCCGCGTGCGCGCGCTCGGCCCCGACGAGACCTTCGAGATCGACACGCCCACTGCCGCGCTCTCGGTGCTGGCGCCGGGTGAGTACCGCATCGACATCGACGAGCAGGCCGGGCTCCTCAGGGTCGCGGCACTCTCGGGGCAAATCGCCGTGACCGCCGGCAGCGATGCGGGGACGGTGCGCGCCGGCGGGCAGGCGGAGTACTCGCCCGACCAGGGCATCGCGGCGGCCGAGGTGCACGCGCTGTCGGCCGGCGATGCCTTCGACCGTTGGGTCGAGGCGCGCGACCGCCGCGAGGATCGCTCCGTGGCACCGCGCTACGTCTCGCGCGAGACCACGGGCTACGAGGATCTCGATGACTACGGCTCGTGGCAGACGATCGACGACTACGGCCCGGTCTGGACGCCGGTCGTCGCGGTCGGCTGGGCGCCGTACCGCAACGGCCACTGGGCCTGGGTCGCGCCGTGGGGCTGGACCTGGGTCGATGCGGCGCCGTGGGGATTCGCGCCGTTCCACTACGGACGCTGGATCAGCCTCGGCGGGCGCTGGTGCTGGACGCCGGGACCGCGCCGCGCGGTACCCGTGTACGCCCCGGCGCTGGTCGGCTGGGTCGGACGTCCCGCACCCGGCGTCATGGTCGGCGCGGGCCCAGCGGTCGGCTGGTTCCCGCTCGGCTGGAACGAGGTCTACGTGCCCTCGTACCGGGTGAGCACGACCTACGTTCGCAACGTCAATGTCACCAACATCCACGTGACCAACGAGTACATCACCCGCTACGTGGGCACCGCCGACCGGCCGGTGATGGGCGGGGCGCCGGCGTTTCGGAACCAGGCGATCCCGGGCGCCGTCACTGCGACCACGCGTGCCGCGTTCACGGGCGCCGAGCGCGTCGAGCAGCACCGGCTCGAGGTCATGCCGCAGTGGCGCACGAGCGCCGCGGTCGCGACGGCCGCGCCGCCGATCGCGCCGAGCCTCGCGAGCGTCGGGCGGCGCGCACCCGTGGCACCGCGGATCGACGCGAGCCTGTGGGGCCGCCCCGTGATCGCGCGAGTGCCACCGCCCGCCGCCGCGGTCCCCTTCGAGCAGCAGCGCCGCGCGGTCATCGCGAACGGTGGCCAGGCGGTCCCCGCACCCGTGTTCCGCACGCCGCGCGCGGACGTGATCCGCCCCGTGGCCGCGCTGCCGCCACCCGTCGCGCCGCGCGTGGCCGCGCCGGCCGAAGGCTATACGCCTCCCGCGCGCGGCGCGCCGAGCCCCCGGCCCGACTATCGCAATGCCGGCCAGCCGGCTCGCCCGGCGCCGGCCGCTTCCAGCGCACCGGCGCAGCGCTACTCCGCCGACCGTCCCGCCGCCAATCGCCCGCCCGTCGAGCGGACGGCGCCGACCTACCGGCCGCCCGAATCCCGCGCGCCCGTTCGCGAGGCGCCGCGTCCGCCGCCTGTCGTCCGCGAGGCGCCCGAGCCCCGCGCGGCTCCGCGCGAAGCGCCGCCGCCGCCGCCCGCGCCGTCGCACCCGGCGCCGCGCGCACCCGAGCACACGCCGCGGAACGACCCGCGGCGCTGAGCGCACTGGCCAGAGGCCCGCGCGAGGGCGCGGGTCGTCTTGCTATCCTTGTCGCCATGCAGAACCTCAGGACCCGGATTGAGCCCGTGAAGACGCACGCGGATGCGCGCGGCTCGCTCTTCGAACCCGTCAACGACCGCGAGATCGCCGGCATCAGGAACGTCCACGTGGTGCTGACGGCACCGGGCGGCGTGCGCGGCAACCACCGGCACGTCGTCGGCACGGAAATCTCGGTGGTCTCGGGCCCGGCGCTCGTGCGGCTCAAGGAGGACGGACGGATCGTCGACATCGACGTGCCGGCCGGCGAGAACTGGCGCTTCATCGTGCCGCCCGGCGTCACGCACGCGTACCGGAACACGGGCAGCGGCACGATGGTGATGGTGGGCTTCAACTCGGAGCTGCACAGCGCGACCGCACCCGATGTCGTGCGCGAGGAAATCCTCTGACGTGTCGACCACCCCGCCCGGCCGGCGCCTGAAGCGCGCGTTCTTCCTCGGCCTCGTCGTGCTGGCGGCGGGATTCGCGCTTTACACCTGGTCGGCGCTGAGTTTCGAGTACTCCTCGGGCGAGCGCGCCGGCGTGCTGCAGAAGTTCTCGCGGCGCGGCTGGGTATGCAAGACCTACGAGGGCGAGCTCGCCCTCTACGTGGTCGCGGGCGTGCAGCCGGAGGTGTGGGACTTCAGCGTCCGCGATGCCACCGTCGCGCGCGAGCTCGAGTCGGCCGTCGGGCAGCGCGTGCAGCTGCATTACCTCGAGCACCGCGGCATCCCTTCGAGCTGCTTCGGCGACACGACCTACTTCGTCGATCGCATCGCCCGGATCGCCGAGGCGCCTTCGGCCGGACCGCCGCCGGCGCGCTGAGTCACCGTCAGTGCGCGGCGACCACGCCTGCCTGGGCGCGCACCGGCTTCGCCATCCAGATGACGCCGATCAGCAGCAGGAACACGACGGTGATCCAGAGGTACACCTCGTTCGCCGCAAGCATGTAGGCCTGCTGCGAGATGCTGCGCGCGAGCGCTGCTCCCGTCTCGACCTGCCCGAGGCCGTGCGCGGCGAGGTCGGCGGTCACGCTGTCGAAGCCCGGTGACCCCGGAATCGCGTGCTCGACCAGCGTCGTCTGGTGCACTGCGGCGCGCTGGTCCCAGACGGTCGTGACGATCGAGGTCGCGACCGCACCGCCCAGCATGCGCGTGAAGTTCATGAGGCTGGACGCGCTCGCGAACAGCGCCGGCGGCAACTCCGCGGTGTAGAGCATGACGAGCGGCGCGAAGTAGAAGGCGATCGCCGCGCCCTGCAGGAACTGCGGCCCGGCGAGGTGCACGTAGTCCGCCCCCGTGGTCAGCCGCGCGCGCCAGTAGGAGGCCGCGGCAAAGATCAGCATCGCGATCGTGATGACGACACGCAGGTTGAGCCGCGGCATCCTCGGGCCCAGGATCGGCGTCAGCACGAGCGCGAGGATGCCGACCGGCGCGACGACGAGACCCGCCCAGGTCGCGGTGTAGTCGAGCTGGGTCTGCAGGAAGAGCGGCATCAGCACGATGCCCGCGAACATCCCGGCGTAGGCGAAGGCCATCACCGTCACGGAGACGCTGAAGTTCCGCCGGAGGAACAGGCGCAGGTTGATGATCGGCGCGTCCTCGCCGAGCTCCCAGATGATGAGCGCGGAGAGCGCGACCGCCGAGATGCAGCCGAGCGCGACGATGAAGGTCGAGTGCCACCAGTCGAGTTCCTTGCCCTTGTCGAGCAGGATCTGGAGCGCACCCACGCCGATCACGACCAGGGCAAAGCCGACATAGTCGACCCGCGCGCGCACCTTCGCGGTCTCGCGCTTGCGCAGCGTCTGCCACACCATCGCCGCAGCGAAGAGCGCGATCGGCACGTTGATCAGGAAGATCCAGCGCCAGTCGTAGTTGTCGGTGATGTAACCGCCCATGATCGGGCCGATCAGCGGCGCGACGACGACGGTGATGCCCCAGATGGCCATCGCGAGCCCGCGCCGCTGCGGCGCGAAGTTCCGGAGGAGCAGCGCCTGCGACATCGTCACCATGGGCCCAGCGACCGCGCCCTGCACGACGCGAAAGGCAATCAGCACCTCGAGGCTGTTGGCCCAGCCGCACATGAACGACGCCGTCCCGAAGGCGAGCGCGCAGAGGATGAAGACGCGCACCTCGCCAAAACGCTGCGCGAGCCAGCCGGCGAGGAGCACGGTGATCGCGTTCGCGACGCCGTAGCCGGTGATCACCCAGGTGCCCTGCGTCGGGCTGACCGCGAGATCGCCCGCGATCGTCGGCAACGAGACGTTCGCCACCGTGATGTCGAGTACCTCCATGAACGTCGCGATCGCAAGACCCATGGTCATCGCGATCAGCGGCCATCCGCGCAGGTACTGCGGCTGCGCGTTCTCGGGCACGGGCTAGAGTCCGGTGCCTGCGCGCGGCGTCGCGTCGGCGAGGCGGCGTACCCGGGCGCCGCCGGCGGAGTTCGCGCGGATGATGCCCGCGACGCGCTCGTCGGCGTCGGCGACCGCGTGATCCTGGTTGGCCGAGCTGAAGCGCGCACTCGTCCCTGCC
>CAYNCY010000189.1:0-7021 GCA_964395195.1 uncultured Steroidobacteraceae bacterium | reverse complement strand
TTGTCGATCTTGTTGAGTGCTACGACGATGGGCACTTCGGCCGCCTTCGCGTGCTGGATCGCCTCGATCGTCTGCGGCATGACGCCGTCATCGGCCGCGACCACCAGCACCACGATGTCGGTGACCTTCGCGCCACGGGCGCGCATCGCGGTGAACGCCTCGTGGCCCGGGGTGTCGATGAAGGTGATGATGCCGCGCGGCGTCGTCACGTGGTACGCGCCGATGTGCTGGGTGATGCCGCCCGCCTCGCCCGCCGCGACCTTTTCCTTCCGGATGTAGTCGAGAAGCGAGGTCTTGCCGTGGTCGACGTGGCCCATGATCGTCACGACGGGCGGTCGCGGTTCGCCCTCGGCGCCCTCGACCTCCGGTGCCTGCAGGCTCTCCTCGAGCGCATTGGCGTTGACCGCCGTCGCCGTGTGGCCCATCTCCTCGACCACGAGCACCGCGGTGTCCTGGTCGAGCGCCTGGTTGATGGTCGCCATCACGCCCATGTTCATCAGGACCTTGATGACTTCGCCGCCCTTGACGGCCATCTTCTGCGCGAGCTCGGCGACGGTGATCGTTTCCGGAATCGGCACTTCGCGCTTCATCGGCTGCGTCGGCATCTCGAAGCCGTGGCGGCCATCGGCGCTCGGCGCGACGCCGCGGCGCGAGCGCAGCGGCTTCTTCTTCTTGTAGCGGGAACTGACGTCGGTCGTGACGTGCAGTTCCTGGCGACCGTAGCGGGTCGACTTGTCCTCGGGCTCGGCCGCACGCGCGGCCGGGCGGTCGACGGTCTTGCGGTTACGGTCGGCCTCCTCGCGCTGGCGTGCCTCGGTCTGGCGGCGGGCCTCGTCCTCGACGACGCGGCGTGCCTCGTCCTCGGCGCGGCGACGGTTCTCTTCCTCGCTGCGCTTGCGGGCTTCCTCGTCGGCCTTGTGCTTGATTTCCTCTTCGGCGGCGCGGCGCGCGGCCTCCTCGACCTCGCGGACCTTGTCGATCTCTTCCTGCGCGACCCGCGCCTGCTCCTCGAGCACGCCGCGGTTGATGTAGGTGCGCTTGGTACGCACCTCGACGTTGACGGTGCGCGCGCGGCCGCGGTCGACGCTGACCTTGAGCTCGCTCTGGGTCTTGCGCTTCAGCGTGATCTTGCGCGGGCCCGCCGTCGCGGCCTGATCCTCCGAGTGCCCGTGCGAGCGGCGCAGGTGCGTCAGGAGCTCGGTCTTGGCCTCGTCGCTGATCCGCGCATCGGCGCCCGCCACGCGGATCCCGGCCTCGTCGAGCTGCTTCAGCAGCTTGTCGACCGAAACCTTCAGGACCTCGGCAAATTGCGTAACCGTTACGTCAGACATGATTCGCTCCTCATCAGGACGTCGCGCCTTCCGTGAACCAGTGCGCGCGGGCCGCCATGATCAGCGTGCCGGCGCGGGCGCCATCCAGATTGTCGATGCCCTCGAGATCCTCGACCGACTGGTCGGCGAGGTCCTCGCGGGTGCGGATGCCGCGCGCGGCGAGCCGCTTGGCCAGATCGTCGTCCATTCCCTCGAGCGTCAGCAGGTCTTCCGCCGGAGCGCCTTCGTTCGCGGTCTCCTCGCGGGCGATGGCCTGCGTCAGCAGCACGTCGCGCGCGCGATTCCTGAGCTCGCGGACGATGTCGTCGTTGAACTCCTCGATCGACACGAGCTCGTTGGTCGGAACGTAGGCGATTTCCTCGATGCTCGAGAAGCCTTCCTGCACGAGGATCGTCGCGACGTCGGCGTCGACGTCGAGCGCTTTCATGAACATGTCGCGCAGCTCGGTCGTCTCGGCCTCGCTCTTCTCCTCGGCCGCCTGCTCGCTCATGATGTTGAGCTTCCAGCCGGTCAGTTCCGAGGCGAGGCGGATGTTCTGGCCGCCGCGGCCGATCGCCTGCGACAGCTTCTCCTCCGCGACCGCGATGTCCATGCTGTGCGAGTCCTCGTCGACCACGATCGAGGTGACTTCCGCCGGCTGCATCGCATTGATGACGAACTGCGCGGCGTTCTCCTCGTGCGGGATGATGTCGACGCGCTCGCCCGCGATCTCGTTCGAGACCGCCTGCACGCGGCTGCCGCGCATGCCGACGCAGGCACCCACGGGGTCGATGCGCGGATCGAGGCTCTTGACCGCGATCTTGGCGCGAACGCCCGGGTCGCGCGCGGCGGCGAGGATCTGGATCAGACCCTGGCCGACCTCGGGCACCTCGAGCTTGAAGAGCTCGATGAGGAATTCAGGCGCCGTCCGCGAGAGAAACAGCTGCGGGCCCCGTGGCTCCGAGCGCACTTCGCGCAGGAAGGCCTTGACGCGGTCCTGGGTGCGGATGGGTTCGCGCGGGATCAGGCTCTCGCGCGGAATGAAGCCTTCGGCGTTCTGGCCGAGGTCGACGTAGATGCCGTTCCGGTCGACGCGCTTGACGATGCCGCTGACCATCGTGCCGAGCCGATCCTGGTAGGCCTCGACGACCTGCGCGCGCTCGGCCTCGCGCACCTTCTGCACGATCACCTGCTTCGCGGTCTGGGCGTCGATGCGTCCGAACGCCTCGCTCGGCAGCGGCACTTCGACGAAGCCACCGACCTCGGCCTTCGGGTCGACGTCGAGCGCATCCTCGAGCCTCAGCTCCTTCTCCGGGAACTCGAGCTCGCGCGAGTCGTCCGCGAACACCTTCCAGCGCTGGAAGGCGTCGTACTCGCCGCTTTTCCGGTTGATCGAGACCCGGGCGTCGATGTCATCGCCGTGGCGCTTGCGCGTCGCCGAGGCGAGCGCAGCCTCGAGAGCATCAAAGATGATCTCTTTGTCGATGCTCTTCTCGTTCGCGACGCTTTCGACGGCGTCGACGATTTCCTTCAGCGTGATCTTGGTCGTCGTAATGGTCGTCATCTCGCTCACTCCCGCCGCGTGCCGTACTCGGGTACCAGCCGCGCCGTCCGTATCTCGCCAAGCCCCAGTTCCACCGCCGCGCCGTCGACCTCGAGCACGATGTGCTCGCCCTCGACCGCGTTCAGCCGTCCCGTCCAGCGCCGCCGGCCGTCGCGCGGCAACGCCGTCTCGACGTGCACCCGGCTGCCCAGGAAGCGCTCGAAGTGAGCTTTCGTCCTGAGCGGCCGGTCCGACCCCGGGGAGGACACCTCGAGGGTGTACTCCGCGCGGATCAGGTCCGACGCCTCCAGCAATTCGCTCGCCCGACGGCTGACCGCCGCGCAGTCATCGACCGTCACCCCGTCGGCCTCGGTCGTCCCGGGCCGGTCGATGTAGAGCCGGAGCAGCCCGCCGCCCCGGTGGGCATGGAACTCGAGCTCGATGAGCTCGTATCCCATCGCCCCGACCTCGGGCTCCAGCAGCTCCAGGAGCGCTGCGCGCATCGCTCACGTCCCCGGCCGGCCCTCGGGCACCCGCCCGGCAGGCCTGCCCCTAAAAAAGAGCCAAAAAAATGGGCCCTCGGCCCATTTACGCAAGGTCCCGGCCCGGTGCCGGCGACCCAAACGAAAAAGCCCCCTCGGGGGCTTCATCCAGAACTCGAGGATCCGCTCCGCCAGAGCCGGGTCCCATCAGCCGCCTGATTATACGGCAGACGGTCCCCGGCGGAAAGCGTTGTCTCAGCCGGCCGGCAGGCTCGCGGCGGTCACGAACTCGGGCCGGATGTCGACGGGCAGGTCCTTCAACGTCTCGATCAGGCGGCCGATCTCCGGGCGGATCACCTGCATCCGGCCGAGCCACTCCTTGGCCTTCGCGTAGTTGCCGGTTGCCTGCAGGGTCATGATCTCGTGGGTCAGCGACGCCGCGGCCGCCTTCGCCTTCGGGAGGTCCACCGCCATCCGACCGTCCGCCGTCAGCGTCACTGCGCCCGCGTCGAGGTAGTAGTTGAGCTGGAGCGCCATCCCCCGGGCGTGCGCCTCGGTCGCGCCGAACCGCAGCGTCCGCAAGGTCGAGGCGACGAACGTCACGTACAGGCCCCGCTCCTGCGTCTTCGGCAAGACGCCCTTGTCGATGAGCTGCTGGAGCGCCCAGAGGCCCGACACGTCCGCCTTGGCCTCCTCGAAGAGCCCGTTCAGCTCCTTGAGCTCCTGGCGCACCGTCGTCGCGCGTCCATCAACCGTGATGGTCTGGGGGCCCAGGCCGTGCATCAGCTCGTGCATCAGGGTGTGCGTGAAGAAGTTCTCGAACGCGACGTGCTTGAAGTCCGCGGGCGAGAGCACGCGCTCGGCGATTGGCGCGAGCATCTTCTGGTACTTGGCTTCCTGGTAGTTGTGCAGGAGAACGCGCTTCGAGCCCTTCGCGGCGACGACGCGCTCGTCGTTCGGCAGGTTGTAGGCGGCGGTCTGCACGCCGACGTTGCCATCGCCCGCGCCGAAGACGACGTTGACGACCTTGAGCGGCGCGTGGCTGCCAAGCGTCGACTTCCAGCGCTTCTCGATCGGCAGGCGGTCCTCGAGCCCCTGCAGCTCGCGATTGAAGCGCTCGAGCTTGGCGGTCTCGCTCGCGTCGGTAACCGTGATCAGCGCCTCGAAGGCCGCCTTGTAGTTGAACCAGTCGTCCTCGTACACCTCATAAGGACCAATGGTCGGCTCGAGGGTCGAGTCGAGGTCCATCCACGCCATGTCGCTCGCGTAGTAGTCGTTCGACAGGAACGCCGCCGCCCGCGCCTCGAGGAACGTGCGCAGCGTCGGCTGCTGGGTCAGCGCCGCGGCCTCCCTGAGGTAGCGCGCCGCGACGATGAGGTCGTTCTGATACTCGAGACTGTAGGGAACGGCCACAAACCCGCCGCCCGGCGCCCGCCGGATCGTCGTGAAAAAGCCGGTCGCCTCCGCCTGCCCGGCGGCCGGCAGGCCCTTGATCCACGCCTCGACCTCGGCCTTGGTGGCATCGGCCGGGTAGAAGTCCGCCTGGTCGGGTCGCGCGCCCGCCCCGGGCAGGAACGGCGCGTTCGAATCGAGCCGCGACCACGGTCCCTTGTTAATGAGGAAGTAGTCGAGGCGCGCCTGCCCAAGCGGCGAATGATCGCCGGCGAGCGTGACGAGGCGCGCGCCGTTGGCGGGCCCCATCTGCGCGAGGAATATGTCATCCAGGATGCGCGCGGCCGACACCATCTTCGCGAGTGCCGCCCGCTCCGGGGCCGGCAGCGCCGCGAGATCGACAGAGATCGGCGCGGGCGCGAAGCGCGCGCTCATGCGCGCGAGGTCGGCGGCGGTCGCGGTGTCGGCGTTCGCGGCGTGGACCGCGACGGGAGCCGCGAGCGATAGGCAGACAGTCGCAAGCAGTCGTTTCATGGCGGGTACCGGGTTGAGGCTGGGTGGTCGACGCGGCCGGTAGATTAATCCAATCTCCGGAACCCGGCGCCGGCGCCGCGCTCCAATCCCGGGTGCGGCGCGCACCCCGGTGAAAATCCCTGTCACGGGACTATACTGCGCGGTCGCTGTACGCCCCCTTCGGCTGCACGAGGAACGATGGAACCGACCGACACGGGAAATCCCGACTATTTCCACAAGGTTGTCGACTGCCAGTGGGCGTGCCCCGCCCACACCGATGTCCCCGAGTACATCCGGCTGATCGCCCAGGCTCGCTTCACCGACGCCTACCTCGTCAACCGCGAATCGAACGTCTTCCCCGGCATTCTTGGCCGGGTCTGCGACCGGCCGTGCGAACCGGCGTGCCGGCGCGGACGCGTCGAGGACAAGCCCGTCGCGATCTGCCGCCTGAAGCGCGTCGCCTCCGACCACCGCGATGACGTCGCGGCGCTCCTGCCGAAGGCGCCCCGCGTCGGCAACGGCAGGAAGATCGCCTGCATCGGCGCGGGGCCCGCCTCGCTCACCGTCGCGAACGATCTCCTGCCGCTCGGCTACGAGGTCACGATCCTCGAGCAGTGGGGACTGTCGGGCGGTCTGATGCGCACCAACATTCCGGCTTTCCGCCTGCCGGCTGACGTGCTGGACGAGGAGATCGGCTACATCACCGCGATGGGCGCGGAGCTGCGGCTCAACTCCCCCGTCACGAGCCTCAAGGCCCTCCTCGCGAGCGAGGAGTACGACGCGGTATTCGTCGGCTCCGGCGCCCCCAAGGGCAAGGAACTCAACGTTCCCGGCCGACACGACACCGATCGCGTGCACATCGGCATCGACTGGCTGCATTCAATCGCCTTCGGGCACGTCGACAAGATCGGCGCGCGCGTCCTGATCATCGGTGTCGGCAACACCGCGATGGACTGCTGCCGCTCGTCGCTCAGGCTCGGCGCCACCGACGTCAAGGTGATGGCGCGCAAGTCCCGTGAGTTCTTCAAGGCCTCCGAGTGGGAGCTCGAGGACGCCGAGAGCGAAGGCGTCGAGATCGTCATCAACCACTCGCCGAAGGCGATCGTCACGAGCGGCGGCAAGCTCTCGGGCATGCTCTTCGATGAGCTCGCCTACGATCTCAAGGACGGCAAGATCGTTGCCGAGCGCGTGCTCGGCGAGAAACTGATCCCGTGCGATGACATCATTCTCGCGATCGGCCAGGAGAACGCGTTCCCGTACATCGAGCGTGACCTTGGCATCGAGTTCGACAAGTGGAACGTGCCGAAGGTCGACACCACCACGTTCCAGTCGACCCGCCCCGAGGTCTTCTTCGGCGGCGATGCGGCCTTCGGCCCCAAGAACATCATCTGGGCAGTCGAGCACGGCCACCAGGCGGCGATCTCGATCCACCGCTTCTGCGAGGGCCGCGATGTCGCCGAACGCCCGAAGAACGGGGTCACGCTCTCGAGCCGCAAGATGGGCATCCACGAGTGGTCGTACAAGAACGACTACAACCCGGTCGAGCGCCGGCTCGTGCCGCACGTGAGCCTTAAGGAGCGCTTCAAGAAGATCCGCATCGAGGTGGAACTTGGCTTCGGCGCCGACGAGACCGCGCTCGAGGTGCAGCGCTGCCTCAACTGCGACGTGCAGACGGTGTTCACGGCGCCGCTTTGCATCGAGTGCGATGCCTGCATCGACATCTGCCCGGTCGACTGCCTGACCATGACCGAGAACGGCACCGAGGCCGAACTCGGCACGCG
>CAYNCY010000188.1:0-7136 GCA_964395195.1 uncultured Steroidobacteraceae bacterium | reverse complement strand
GCTCCTGCCGATCAGCGTGCCCGCGCACTCATCGCTCCTCAAGGTCGCGGGCGAGCGTCTCGCCGCGCGTCTCGCCGAGGTCGAAGTCAAGGCGCCCGCCATCCCGGTGTACGCGATCGGCCTCACGCGCCACGACTCGCCCGCCGCCGTGCGTGCGAACTTCGTGCGCCAGCTCTCGAGCCCGGTGCGCTGGTCGGCGACGCTCGCCGACATCGTGCGCGCGGGTGCGACCCGCATCATCGAGTGCGGCCCGGGCAAGGTCCTGACCGCGCTCAACCGGCGGATCGAGCGGAACAAGGCGATCGAGATGCTCGCGATCGAGGACCCGGAGAGCCTCGCCGCGGCGCTTAAAGTCTAAGGAGTCCCGAATGACCGAACCCACCCCGAACCCCTTTCGCCTCGACGGCCAGGTCGCGCTCGTCACGGGCGCCACGCGCGGCATCGGCCGCGCGATCCTGACGACGCTCGCGGGCGCCGGCGCCACCGTCATCGGCACGGCGACGAGCGCCGCCGGCGCCGAGGAGATCGGCCGCGCGCTCGCGGCGGCGGGCGGCAAGGGACGCGGCCTCGTGCTCAATGTCGCGGAGCAGGCAAGCGTCGATGCGGCCCTCGCCGACATCGAGGCGAAGGAGGGCGCGGTCGGGATTCTCATCAACAACGCCGGGATCACGCGCGATGGACTCCTGCTTCGCATGAAACCGGATGACTGGGAGGCGGTGCTCGGCACGAACCTCTCGGGCGTCTTCCGGCTCTCGAAGGGGGTGCTGCGCGGCATGATGAAGGCGCGCACCGGGCGCATCATCAGCATCGCCTCGGTCGTCGGACTCACCGGAAATCCGGGCCAGGCGAACTACGCCGCGGCCAAGGCAGGGGTCATCGGCTTCACGAAGTCGCTCGCCCGCGAGATCGCCTCCCGGAACATCACCTGCAACGTCGTCGCACCCGGGTTCATCGACACCGACATGACCCGCGCGATCCCGGAGGCGCAGCGAACGGAGCTCGCCGCGCAGATTCCGCTCGGACGGCTCGGAAGTGCCGAGGATATCGCGCTCGCCGTCCTCTACCTCGCATCCCCCGCCGGCGCCTATGTGACAGGTGAAACCCTGTCGGTAAACGGCGGAATGCACATGCACTGAAAGCCCTTCCCGCTAACCCATTGAATTGATTCATGAAGGGGTCGATGGCGGGGGACGGGCGTTTCCCATAAAATGCTGCGTCCGCGCGACCGGTGGGGGATCCTTGCCCCGGGCTCGCCGTGGACGCGTTACGCCGTAGCGTCACAGAGGACGAAATAAAGATGAGCAGCGTGGAAGAGAGAGTCAAGAAGATCGTCGCCGAGCAATTGGGGGTCAAGGAAGAGGAAGTCACGAACGACGCCTCCTTCGTCGACGATCTGGGCGCCGACTCGCTCGATACGGTCGAGCTCGTGATGGCGCTCGAAGAGGAATTCGAGACCGAGATCCCGGACGAAGACGCCGAGAAGATCACGACCGTGCAGCAGGCCATCGACTATATCAACGAGCATCAGGGCAAGACCTGAGCGCACCGAGGCTCGACCCGGCGTGAGGCCGGGTTCGATCCCCGCCTTGCCGGTGCGGTTCGTTTCCCGATTCGGTTAATCCGCGGAGGCGCCTTGACCAAGCGTCGCGTCGTAGTCACGGGCCTCGGCATCGTTTCCCCGGTCGGCAGCCAGGTGGCTGCGGCGTGGGACAACGTCGTCAACGGCCGGAGCTTCATCGGCCCCATCACGCGCTTCGACGTCACCAACTACCCGACCCGGTTCGCGGGCGACGTGAAGGACTTCAAGGTCGATGACTACCTGCCGCCCAAGGAAGCGCGGCGCATGGACCCGTTCCTGCAGTACGGCTTTGCGGCGGCGACCCAGGCGCTGAAGGATTCGGGACTCGTCGTGACCCCCGGGAACGCGCCCCGCATCGGCGTCGCGATGGGCGCCGGCATCGGCGGCCTCGAGACGATCCAGAACAACCACGAGAAGCTGCTCGAGGCGAAGGGCCCCCGCAAGGTCTCGCCGTTCTTCGTGCCGGGCAGCATCATCAACATGATCTCCGGCCACGTCTCGATCGAGTACGGCCTCAGGGGCCCGAACCTCGCGCTCGTGACTGCCTGCACGACCTCGACCCATTCGATCGGCATCGCCGCGCGCACGATCCAGTACGGCGACGCCGATGCGATGCTCGCCGGCGGCGCCGAGATGGCCTTGAACCCGCTCGGTCTCGCCGGGTTCTGCCAGGCGAAGGCGCTCTCGGAGCGCAACGACGAGCCGACGCGCGCGAGCCGCCCGTGGGACCGCGACCGTGACGGCTTCGTGATGGCCGACGGCGCCGGCGCACTCCTCCTCGAGGAGTACGAGCACGCCAAGGCGCGCGGCGCGACGATCTATGCCGAGTTCGTCGGCCTTGGCATGAGCGGCGATGCCTTCCATATCACCGCGCCGCCCGAAGACGGCGCGGGCGCCGCGCTCGCGATGGTCAACGCGCTCAAGGATGCGGGCGTCAACCCCGCGGAGCTCGACTACGTGAACGCGCACGCGACGTCGACCCCGCTCGGCGACCGGGCGGAGACCGTCGCGATCAAGACCGCGCTCGGTGCCGCGGCGAAGTCGGTCGCGGTGAGCTCGACCAAGTCCGTGACCGGGCACCTGCTCGGTGCCGCGGGCGCGGTCGAGGCGATCTTCACGATCCTCGCGCTTCGCGATCAGATCGCGCCGCCGACGATCAACCTCGAGAACCCCGATCCCGCGTGCGATCTCGACTACGTGCCGAACACCGCGCGGCCGATGAAGATCGACATCGCGCTCTCGAACTCCTTTGGCTTCGGCGGCACGAACGGCAGCCTGGTGTTTCGTCGCCTGCGCTGAGGCGCCGAGGTGTCGAGCCTTCCCCGTATCGATGCCGCGCCCGTCGTCCGCCTGCTCGGGCGCTGGCGCGCCGACTTTCTCGCCGCCCACGCCGCGGCTCCCGAGCGCTATCCCTTTCTCCTCGAGAGCGCGAGCGGCGTAAGCGCCCACGCGCGCTTCGATCTGCTCTTCGCCGCCTCGGGCGAGCAGCTCCTGCTCGCGGCCGACGGTGCGCTGACGGGCGAGGCGACGCGGCCGGGTGAGCAGGGTTTTCTCGTCGCGCTCGATCGCTGGTACGCGCGCGAGGCGAGGACGCCCGCGCCGTCCGAGCGCCTCCCGTTCCTCGGCGGCTGGTTCCTGTACCTCGGCTATGAGCTCGCGGGTGAGGTGGAACCGAAGCTCAAGCTGCCCGCCGGGCCCGATCTCGTCGCGGGAGCCTTTCGCGTCCGCGCGGCGGCGATCTACGACCACGAGCGCGGCGAGACCTGGCTCGTCGCGGAGCCCGGCGCCGAGGCCGAGCTCGAGGCGCTCGGCGAGCGGCTGAAGCCACTGCCGGCCGAGCCGCCGGAACTCCCCGCGCTCCCGCCGCTGACGCTGACGGAGGAGGATCCGGAGCGCTACCTCGCGGCCGTGCGGCGGGCGCTCGAGTACATCGCGGCCGGTGACATCTATCAGGCGAACCTCGCGCGCGCGTGGACGACCCACCTGCCGGCCGGCGTCTCGGCGGCGTCCCTCTATGCGCGCCTGCGGCGCTCGAACCCGGGACCCTTCGCCGGGCTCGCGGCGCTGCCCGGCTTGAGCGTCCTCTCGACCTCGCCCGAGCGGCTCGTCGCCGCCCGCGAGGGCATCGTCGAGACGCGCCCCATCGCGGGAACCCGGCCGAGGCGCGGGGACGATGCGAGCGTCCGCGAGGAGCTCAGGGCCAACGCCAAGGAGCAGGCCGAGCACGTGATGCTGCTCGATCTCGAGCGCAACGACATCGGACGGCTCAGCGTCGGCGGCAGCGTCGAGGTTGACGAGTACATGACGATCGAGAGCTACGCGCACGTGCACCACATCGTCTCGAACGTCCGCGGGCGTCTTCGCGCCGGCGTGACGCCGGGCGCGATCGTCCGCGCGCTCTTCCCGGGCGGCACGATCACGGGCTGCCCGAAGGTGCGCTGCATGCAGATCATCGCCGAGCTCGAAGGCGCCGCGCGCGGCGCCTACACGGGCTCCTTCGGCTACCTCGGCCGCGACGGCCGGCTCGACCTCAACATCCTGATCCGGACAGCGACCGTGCGAGGCGCCGGGGCGGGCGCCGAGCTCAGCCTCAGGGCCGGCGCGGGCATCGTCGCCGACTCCGATCCCGAGCGGGAGCTCGATGAGACGCGGGCGAAGGCACGCGGACTGCTCCGGGCACTGACGGCGGAGTCCCGGCCGTGACCGGGCCCCCCGATCGCGGGCTCGAGTTCGGCGACGGGCTCTTCGAGACGATCGCGGTCGAGGACGGCCGGCCGCGCCGGCTCGAGCGTCACCTCGCGCGCCTCGCGGCGGGTGCCTTGCGCCTCGGGATCACGCCGCCATCGGCCACGACGCTCGCCGGGGAGATCCGCCGCGCGGCGGCGTCGCCCGGCGTCGGCGTCGTAAAGCTCATCGTCACGCGCGGCGCCGGCGGCACGGGCTACGTCGCCTCACCCCAATCGACCGCGCGCTACGAGGTCCATGCGACTCCACCCCGCGTGCGGCCGGCGAGCTTCCGGGAGGCGGGCGTCGCCGCGCGGTTCTGCGCGCTCAAGCTCGCCGAGCAACCGCTCCTCGCCGGCATCAAGCACCTGAACCGCCTCGAGCAGGTGCTCGCCCGCGCCGAGTGGACGGACCCGGCGATCGCGGAGGGACTCCTCCTGGACGTGCACGGCCGGCTCGTCTGCGGCACGATGAGCAACGTGTTCATCGCGATTGGCCCCGACCTCGTGACGCCGCTCCTCACCCGCGCCGGGGTGAGCGGCGTGATGCGCGGCGTGCTCCTCGAGGCGTTCCGGGGCGCGGGCGTGCGGGTCATCGAGCGCGACGTCGATCCCGCCGAGCTCGCATCCGCCTCCGAGGTGTTCCTCACCAACGCCCTGATCGGCGCGTGGCCCGTGCGCGAGCTCGCGTCCCACCGCTGGCCCGCGGGCCCGTTCGCGCGGCGTGCCCAGGCCTGGGCGGCGCTCGGGTGAAGCGCTTCGCCGCCGTGGTGCTGCTGCTCTTCGTCGTGGGCGGCGCGACGCTTGCGCTCGGCTATCTCGCGGCGGAACGCTGGTACCGCGCGCCCATCGCGGGACTCAACGCTCCGGTCGTCTTCGACGTGGCGCCCGGCGTCCCGCTCGCGACCGTCGCGCGCGAGCTCGGCGCCCGCGGGCTCATCGAGTACCCGCGTGTCTTCACCTGGCTTGCGCGCCGCGACGGCCTCGCGGCGCGGATCCGCGCGGGCGAGTACGCGCTCGCGCCCGGGGCGACGCCGGCCGGCATCCTCGATGAGCTCGTCGAGGGTCGGGTGCTGCTGCACCCCGTCACGCTCGTCGAAGGACTCACCTTCGCGGCGGCGCTCGCGGCGATTGAGGCGAACCCCGCCATTACCCGCACCATCAAGGGCGCACCCGACGCGGCACTGATGGCGCGCCTCGGCTCTCCCGATGTCTTCCCCGAGGGCGAGATCTTTCCGGACACGTACCTCGTCGCGCGCGGCACGACCGATGTCGAGGTGCTGAAGCTCGCGCACGCGCGTCTCAAGGAGCGCCTCGCGACCGCGTGGCTGAGGCGCCGCCCGGACCTGCCGCTCAAAACGCCCTACGAGGCCCTGATCCTCGCCTCGATCATCGAGAAGGAGACGGGTGCGCCCGAGGAGCGGCCGCACATCGCGGCGGTCTTCGTCAATCGCCTGCGGCGCGGCATGCGCCTGCAGACCGACCCGACCGTGATCTACGGCCTTGGGCCCGCGTACGACGGGAGCCTGCATCGCCGCGACCTCACGACCGACACCCCCTACAATACCTACACGCGCGACGGGCTTCCGCCGACGCCCATCGCGCTCGCGGGCGGGCTCGCGCTCGAGGCGGCGATCGCGCCGTCCGATTCCGAGGACCTGTACTTCGTTGCGACCGGTCGCGGCGACGGACGGCACGAGTTCTCGCGTACGCTCGAGGAACACAACGGCGCGGTCGCGCGCTACCTGACGCGGCTGCGCGGCGGGTCCGCACAGGGACGCTGAGCAGGCAAGGGAGCGGCAGGGAATGAGCAAGCGCGGCCGGTTCATCACCTTCGAGGGCATCGAGGGCGTCGGCAAGTCGACGCAACTGAAGCACCTCGCCCTGCAGCTCAGAAACGGCGGGCGCGAGGTGGTGACGACCCGCGAGCCCGGTGGCACGCCGCTCGCCGAGAAGATCCGCGAGCTCGTGCTCGGCGCGGCGACCGAGCCCGTGCCGCCCGTGGCCGAGCTCCTCCTCATGTTCGCCGCGCGCGCGGTGCACACCGAGAATCTGATCCGCCCGGCGCTCGAGCGCGGTGCCTGGGTGCTGTCCGATCGCTACACCGACGCGACCTTCGCCTACCAGGGCGGCGGGCGCGGCGTGCCGGGCGATGACATCGAGATGCTGGCGCGGCTCGCGCACCACCGCGTGACGCCGGACGTGACGATACTGCTCGATGCGCCGGTCGCGGTCGCGATCGCCCGCGCACGCGGGCGCTCGGGCGCGGGCGATCGCATCGAGGCGGAGACGAGCGCGTTCTTCGAGCGCGTGCGCGCCGCCTACCTCGTGCGCGCCGCGGCGGACCCCGGCCGCATCCGCCGCGTCGATGCGACGCGCGATGAGCACACGGTCGTGCGCGCGGTTTTCAGTGAGATCGCGCTCCTCGCGGGCTCCGGATGAATCCGGTCGACCCGCGCTCGCCCGCGCTCGCCGCCGGTGCCCCCTGGCTCGCCGCGGCGCGCCTGCAGCTGACTTCCGCGGTCGGCGCGGGGCGATTGCCGCACGCGCTGCTCCTCCAGGGGCAGAGCGGGATCGGCAAGGCCGCGCTCGCCGAATGGATCGCCAATCTGGTGCTCTGCGATCGCCCGGCCACGGCGCCGTGCGGGGAGTGCGCGGCGTGCCGGCTCACCGCCGCCGGCAGCCACCCCGACCTTCGGCGGGTGGGGCTGGTCGACGAGAAGAAGCAGATCGCGGTCGATGACATCCGCGAGCTGATCGCGAGTTTCGTGCTGCGCAGCTACCGCGGCGGACGCAAGGTCGCGATCATCGATCCGGGCGATGCGCTCAACGTG
>CAYNCY010000187.1:0-7138 GCA_964395195.1 uncultured Steroidobacteraceae bacterium | reverse complement strand
TGTTCATGGGCGTACCGACCTACTACACGCGCCTGCTCGCGGCCACGCGCTTCTCTCGGAGTGCAGCGAGCGCCGTGCGGCTGTTCGTGTGCGGCTCGGCACCGCTCTTGCCGCAGACGTTCCGCGAGTTCGAGGCAACGACAGGCCATCGCATCGTCGAGCGCTATGGCATGTCCGAATGCGGGATCATCTGCTCGAACCCGGTCGATGGTCCGCGAGTTCCGGGCGCGGTGGGACTGCCGCTGCCAGGCGTTGAGTTGCGCATCGCCGATGACTTGGGCGTGGCGGTGGCGACCGGCGTGACCGGGGGCATTGAGGTGCGCGGTCCGCACCTCTGCCAAGGCTACTGGCATCGCCCCGAGAGCCGGGCGGCAGACTATCGGCCCGACGGGTTCTTCGTGACAGGCGATATCGGCCGAATCGACGCGGCGGGCTACGTGCACGTCGTCGGACGGGCGAAGGACCTCATCATTTCGGGAGGTCTCAACATCTATCCGCGCGAAATCGAGCTCGTGCTCGACACGTTGCCGAACATCGAGGAGAGTGCCGTCATTGGCGTCCCCCACCCCGACTTCGGAGAGGCCGTCATCGCGGTGGTCCAGCTCCGGGGGGGGACGTCCGACTTTCGATCGGCCGACCTGCTCGCGGGGGCGCGGACCCGCCTCGCAGGCTTCAAGTTGCCCAAGGCCGTGTACGTTCTCGATGAGCTGCCCCGGAATACGATGGGGAAGCTGCAAAAGGCGGAGCTCAGGGAGCGTTTCGCGGACGCGTTCGCGCCACGCTGATTCCAGGCGCCGCCAGCCGTGGCGGCAGATTCGAACCCAGGGACCCACTTTGCCCGTGACTCCGTCGCCTTCCATCGTGATTCTTGGCGCGGGCATGTCGGGAATCTGCATGGGCGTGCTGCTTAAGCGGGCCGGCTTCGATTCCTTCACGATCATCGAGCGGTCCCGGGCGGTCGGCGGCACGTGGTGGGACAACGTCTACCCCGGCGTCCAGTGCGACGTTCCTTCGCACCTCTACAGCTTCTCCTTCGAACCGAAGCCCGACTGGTCGCAGACCTTCGCGGCCGGCGCCGAGATCCAGGCATACGCGGAGCACTGCGTCGACAAGTACGACCTGCGTCGCCACCTCGAGCTGGGTACGACGCTATGCGAGGCACGATACGACGCGGGTCGCGGCGAATGGCGCCTGGTCACAGCCGACGGCGCGGTCCGCTCGGCGCGGGTATTCATTTGCAGCGTGGGCCCCCTCAATCGGCCCCGCCTGCCGCGCGGGATCGCCGCATTCGCGGGCGAGGTCATGCACTCGGCCCGATGGAACCCGGCGTACGAGTTCTCCAACAAGCGCGTCGCGTTGATCGGCACGGGGGCGAGCGCCGTGCAGATTGCACCCGAACTCGCGACGCGGGTCGCGCGGTTGTCAATCTTCCAGCGCAGTCCCGCCTGGATCCTCCCGCGCCCGGGCCGCGCGTATGGACGGCTCGCCCACCTCCTCCTGCGAGTGCCACCGATCGGGCGTGCCAGCCGCTACTGGCAGTACTGGCTGCACGATGCCCGCTACGGCGCGTTTCGCGGTCAGGGACCGATGTATCGGACCATGGTCGACTGGGCGGACCGCCTGAGGTCGAAGCAGGTGCAGGACCCTGCGCTTCGCGACGTGCTGAGGCCGCGCTATCCGATGGGTTGCAAGCGCGTCCTGATCTCGAACACGTACTACCCGACACTGGCGCGCCCCAATGTCGAGCTGATTCCGGAGGCCGCGGAGACCTTTGGCCCTCGCGAGGTCATCGGCGCCGCCGGCACCGTGCGCGAGGTCGATGCGGTCGTCTTTGCGACGGGCTTTGAATCGACGACGCTCATGCCGGACTTGGCCGTCGTCGGCTCCCGCGGCACCCAACTCGCCTCCGCCGCGACCGGGGGCGCCGAGGCCTATCGCGGCGTCAGCGTGCCCGGATTCCCGAACCTTTTCCTGCTGCTCGGTCCGAACACTGGCGGTGGCCACACGTCCGCGTTGATCCCGCTCGAGGCGCAGGCCGAATACATCGTTCGCTGCATCCGCAGACTCGCGCGCGACCCGCAGGCGAGCCTCGAGGTGCGCAGCGAAGTGGAGCGTGAATACAACCGCGGGATCCAGGAGCGGCTTTCGCGGACGGTCTGGACGTCTCCCGCCTGCACGAGCTGGTACAAGACACCGACGGGCAAGGTTGTCGGGATCTATCCCGGCACCGCGACGCGTTATGCGATCGAGATGCGACGTCCCGACTTCGCGGCGTACGATTCGATTCGGCGGGATCTCAGCGGTCCCGGGAGCTCCTGATGCATATCCCCGCAAGCTCGCTGCTCGGCGCGTGGACGCTGGTGGAGTGGCGCGTCGACACGCCCTCGACCGGACGCGCGGCATGGCCGTTCGGGCAGGATGCCACCGGCCTCATTGTCTACGAGCCCGGCGGCTGGATGAGCGCGACGTTATCGCAGCGGGTGCGGACGGGGCTGTCGGCCGCAAGCGTCCGCCAGGCGGACGAGCGGTCGAGGTCGCGCGTCGTAACCGAGTACCTCGCCTACGCCGGTCGCTGGTCAATCGACGGGGCGCGGGTGGTCCACGACGTAGCGTTCTCGCTCAACCCGACGCTGCTCGGCACGCGCCAGGTCCGCGACGTCTCATTCCTCGGTGCCGACCTCGTGCTGTCAGCCACCGAGTCGGACGGCACCCAGGAGCGCGTCCACCGCCTTCACTGGCGCCGCCCCTAGCGGAGTCGCACTCCCTGTCTCAGGCCATTCCGGGACTGAACGCACGTCCGAGATTCGCGGCGTCGACGGCCAACGCGCCCGACGGCCAGCGCGTGCGCGTATCGGAAGGTGCGCGGCGCGAGCCGAGGCGAATGGCGGCCGTCGAGGCGCGCGACATTTCGCGCGCGCTGACGGGCACCACCGCGACGCCCTTGAACTCCGAGCGAACGTACTGCGCGACGAGTCGCGCAGAAAGCGCGTCTGCGTAGAAGCCGAGGCGCACGCCGAAGAAGCGACGCGCACCGGGGTCGGTCTCAACGGCGTAGAGCAGGTAACCGCTGAAGATGGCGAGCGACGGGATTTTCGAGAGATCGATCGCGCCGCGACTCCAGATCAACTGTACCGCGTAGTGCTGTGCCTCTCGTACTGCCGGCTCCTCGAGCGGTGGCGTCAAATCCTTTTGCGGAACCGCATCGACACGGCGCAGCACCGGCGGTGCGGGAGCCGGTGCCGCGGCATTCAGGGACGGCGCGTCGTCGAGCATCGAGCGCGTATGCGCCGAGCTCGGCGGAACGAGGCGAACGACGTGCTTTGGCGGCGCCGCGGCTGCGGACGGTGCCCGGACCGGCGCTGCGACGGTCCCCGGCGGCGCCGCAGCCGGGCGGACAGCCTCTGCGGGCGCTTTCTCGACGGGGCGCAGGATGCTGAATCGCGCCATCGCGGTGTCATCGAGCGACCCCATGCTCGACTGCGGAGCGAGCGCGACCATCGCGGCGGGGTAGCTTTCGCGGACGAGCGGCAGTGCGCGCTCGGCGGCCGCGGCGGTCGGGAAGTAGCCGATGTGCAGCCGGAAGCGCTCCCGCCCGTCCTCGACGGTGCGCGACCGGAAGATCGCGAGGCCCGCCAGTTCCGGAGCGCTCGGTGCGCGCAGCGCTATCGGTGCCACTGACGACACCAGCGTGATCACGTGCAGAGGCGCCACCTCTTCGGGGACGCCGTCCCACCCGACCGGACCTTTTGAATTGGCCGTGCTGCTCGTGTCGGCCACGAAACCAAACGATTCAGTACGCTTGTTCATTGCAAGTCCCCCGCGACAAGAGATCGCTCCCATGCACCGATCGTCGGGGATTGCTCGCAGCGCAGTGCGCGCGCCCTGTGGTGAGGCTGCGCCTGCTGGCTCCGTCGCGCTCGCAAGAACTGCGGTTACGGAACGGAACTCGACTGTGGCAACCCCGCTATCGTTGGACTGCGTCCCGACGACCGGTGGCTTTGCGTCCCCGCCTTTCGACGGGTTTGCCGTTTACACGGGAGAAACTATGCACGTCTGGCCGGCGTCACGCAATAAGCAATGTTCGCCGCGCTCCGTGAGGCGCTCTGCTGCGGGTTTTCATTACGTTTGTTGCCGAAAAGTGTCATAACGCCTAACCACACTTGCCGGTTGGCGACCGAGCCAATCCGCTGGCGCAGGTTTCATTTCGAGGGGGACGCGACTGTTGCGCTCGCGCCCCCGCAACAACGAAGGACGTGTCATGCAGATCGCCGTCGACATCAGCCTCTATCCACTGAGCGCCGACTACGTGCCACCGATCAAAGATTTCATTGCCAGAATCGGGCGACACCCGCGCCTGGCGTTTGAATACAACTCGCTCAGCACGCAGGTTCGCGGCGAACTCGACGATGTCTTTGCCGCGCTCAAGGCTGAAATCGGCACGACCTTCGAGGGCCCCGACCGCGCAGTGGTCGTCCTTAAGTTGATCGGCGGGAACCCGACTTCACCCAGCCGGTAGTCCGCGCCGGCCCGCCGGAGACGCCGCCGGCCCTACGAACCGCCCGCAAAACGGGCATCGCGGCGGCTGCCCGGTTCGTAAGCGGTGCCTGCGTCACAGTTTGCCGGGCCGCCCCTTGGATAAGGTTAAACGGACGACCCTGGCGAGGATGCCGGGGCCCCTTGTTTTGACGCCCAACGGTGCCGGATGACGTCGGAAGCGCAGCCCATCGGTTCCAACGCTTCGTTGCGTGGGTCAAAGCTGGCAGTAGCCGGCTTGTGGCTCTATCCATGCTTCGTGGCCGCGTGGCTGCTCGGCAGCTGGGGCGGCGAACGGGCGACGAGCTTCGTCGCCTCGTACAACCCAATCCTCTCGCAACTGGCGGCAATCGCGGTCATTGCGCGCCTGCTGCGCGGATCCACGGTGACGGGATACCGCCGACTGGCCTGGTGGTTCGTGCTGGCGGCTCTCGCGAGCGATCTCCTGGCAACCTCGGCGTGGGCATATCTCGCCCTTTACGACAACAGCTACTACGGGACGTGGGTCGACGCGCTCTACGTTCTTTACTACCCGCTGTTCGCGGTCGCATGCCTGCTGCTCTTCAAGGAGCAGGGCGGGTCGTTCCGCCGGCGCCGCATCTGGCTAGACGTCGCAACGTTCGGCCTCGGGCTCGGGACGGCGCTGTGGGTGCTGATCTTTGGACCCGCCGCGAAGGCCGCAGGCCATACGGATGCCTCGGTGATCGCCACGTTCGGCTACAGCGTCGGCAACACGATCACGATGGTCGCGGCGGCGCTCCTTTTCATGCAGGTCATGAACTGGAAGAACCAGCGGCCGACCATGCTGCTGCTCGCCTCCACCGCCTGCACGCTGGTGACCGACGTCTGGTGGGTGATCGCGCAGATCAAGGGCACCTACGTCCTCGGCGCTCTCGTCGACATCGGCTACTGCATCAACTCGGCCTTCGTCGCGAGTGCGGCGTTCGTCGAGCATCGCCGCGTCAAGGCAGTTGACGCCGAGGCCAACAGCGAAGGCAACGTCTACAGCTTCCTGCCGGTATTTGCCGTCCTCATGGCGATCCTGCTGCTGTTCGGCGAGCAGGTCGGGACGCACGGCTTCGAATCGACGGTGCTGCTCGCCGTCGTCGCCGTTGGCGCGGGCCTCGTCGTCGCCCGCCAGATGAGCGTGCGCCACGACGTGCTGCGCCTGAATCGCGCCCTTGCGGCACGACAGACCGAGGCCCGGCTCACCGAACTCGTGCGTCGTTCATCCGACCTGATCGCCGTCATCAACGTCGACGGTCGACTCGCGTACGTGAGTCCGGCAGCCGAGCGCGTTCTTGGCCTGCCACCCGATCGACTGCAGCACACGCTCGCGCTCTCGATGTTCGGGCCCGAGAACGAAGTGCGGCTGCGCGCCTTCCTCGACGGCCTGCAGGGCGATGGCGTCGGCGCCGCCGACCTCGAACTCGAACTCGAAACGCCGGGCGGCGATCGTCGGAGCCTGCAGATCAGCGGCAGCGACCACCGGATGAGCTCCGCCATTGCCGGGCTCACGCTGACGATCCGCGACGTGAGCGAGCACAAGCGTCTCGAGGAGCGCCTGCGCGCGCTCGCGTTCTACGACCCGTTGACGCTCCTGGCCAACCGGTCGCTGTTCGCCGACCGCGTCCATCACGCGGTCGACCGGATCGCCGATGGCCTGACCCCGGCCGTGCTTTTCATCGACCTCGATAACTTCAAGACGATCAACGACGGCCTCGGGCACGGCGCCGGCGACAAGCTCCTGTGCGCGTGCGCCCAGCGCATCGTGCAGGGTACGCGCGCTGCGGACACCGTTGCGCGCCTCGGCGGCGATGAGTTCGCGGTGCTGATCGACAACGTCGCAGGCACAGATGCGGCTCAGGCGGTTGCCAACCACATTCTCCGTTCGCTGACGGCACCCATCGACGTCGAGGGACGCGAGCTGCACGTGACCGCCTCGATCGGCATCTGCATGGGCGGACCGCAGACGACCACGGAGCACCTGCTACGGAACGCCGACGCCGCGATGTATCGCGCCAAGGCGCTGGGCAAGGGCCAGGCCGTCGTGTTCGAGGCGGAGATGGCGACCGCCGCGCGTCGCCGGCTACTGATCGAGCAGGAACTCGCGGCGGCGGTCGACCGCAAGGAGCTGTTCGTCCACTACCAGCCGATCGTCGACCTCAAGAGCGCGCACCTCGTCGGCATCGAGGCCCTGATGCGCTGGCGGCACCCGACCCGCGGCGTCGTCATGCCGGCGGAATTCATCCCGATCTCGGAAGAAACCGGCCAGATCGTACCCATGTCGCAGTGGATCCTGCGCCAAGCCTGCTTCGATGCAGCCAATCTGAAGCGCGCCATCCACCACGGCGAGGGACTGCGCCTGTCGGTGAACGTCTCCGGCCGCTACCTGCAGCACAAGACCATCATCGAGGATGTCACTTCGGCGCTGCGCGACAGCGGCCTTGATGCCGACTCGCTCGTCCTCGAAGTCACGGAGAGCCTGCTTCTGCAGGAGTCCCCCGAGCTCGAGCGACGCCTCGCCGACATAAAGGCGCTGGGGGTCCGCCTCGCGCTCGATGACTTCGGCACGGGCTACTCCTCGCTCGCGTACCTGCACCGC
>CAYNCY010000186.1:0-7170 GCA_964395195.1 uncultured Steroidobacteraceae bacterium | reverse complement strand
CTGGCCGAGCACATCCCCGACTGACAGCTCATCGTCGACCGCCTTGCGCTGGTTGAGCAGCGTTCCCGCGGCGGGCGCCGCGATCTCGACGGTGACCTTGTCCGTCTCGGCTTCAAGGAGCGGATCGCCGAGCGCGATCTCGGTGCCGACGTCCTTCAACCACCGCAGAACGCGCGCGCGCGTTCCTTCGAACGATTCGCTCGGCACGACGACGTCGACGACGCTGCCGGGATCGCTCATGTCGTCACCAGCGTGCGCAGCGACGCGGCAATGGCCGCAACCCCCGGCAGCACGGCGTCCAGAAGAGCCGGGCTGTGAGGACTCGGAATGTCGGGCATGGCAATCCGCTCGATCGGCGCGTCCAGGTTGAAAAAGGCCTCCTTCGCCAGCATCGCCGCGATCTCGGCCCCGAATCCCGCAGTCATGCCGTCCTCGTGCACGATCAGGCATCGCCGGGTACGTCGCACCGACTCGAGTACGGCGCTCTTGTCCCACGGCATCAGCGTGCGCAGGTCAAGGACGTCCGCGGCGATCCCGCTCTCATCGACGGCGCGCTCGCAGCGCTCGGCCATGGCGCCCCAGGTGACGACCGTCGCCGCGTCCCCGGCACGCAGCCGGCGCGCCTGCCCGAAGGGAATGACGAAGTCATCGCCCGGGTACGGGCGGCGCGCCCACGCGGAGTCCAGCATGGCGCGGTGTTCGAAGAAGATGGTCGGATCGTTGCCACGCATGGCCGAGCGCAGGAGCCCGACCGCGTCCTCGGCGTTCGCAGGCATCGCAACGCGCCAGCCCGCCGCGTGGACGAACTGGACCTCGTTGCTCTGGCTGTGCCACGGATCGCCGCACTTGAAGTAGCCACCGGGCATGCGAACGACAATCGGCGCTGCATAGCGGTTGGCGGTGCGCCAGCGGATGGTCCCGCAGTCGTTGAGCTGCTCGGCGGCGGGCTCGGCGTACTTGCGGAACTGGATCTCCGCGACCGGCATCAGGCCCGCAAGCGCCATACCCACCGCGCGGCCGATGATTCCCTCCTCGGAGAGGCTCGTATCGAAGACACGTTCGGGACCGAACTTCTCCTGAAGGCCGAGCGTCGCGGCGTGCACTCCACCCTTGCGGCCGACGTCCTCACCGAAGACGAGGACGCGCGGGTTGACGGCGAGTTCGTGCTCGAGCGTCCGGCGGATCGCCGTAACCATGTTGAGGCGCGCACCGCTCGGCTCGGGAGTCGCCGTGCCTGCCGGCGGCTCGATACCGACGGGCCGAAGCCCGCCCTGCAACTGGAGGTCAGGGACACCCGACTCGTCATTCTCGCTGAAGGCGAAGCGCGTCGCCGAACGGGGATCTGCGCCCGGGCGCTTGCGGACGCGCTCGAGGGCGGCCTCGACCGCGGCGCGCGCGTGCGCGTCCATCGCCGACCACTCCTCCGCGCTTAACGACCGCGGCACCAGCGCCGCGCGCAGCCGCGCCAGCGGGTCGCGCGCGCGCTCGGCGGCGATTTCCTCAGGCGTCTTGTAGGCCTGAGAATCCTGCCCGGAATGTCCGGAGAGCCGCGGGACGGTGAGCCGCAGCAGCACCGGCCCCTGCCACGAACGTACGCGTGCGACCGCCTCGGCGATCAGGGCGGGAGCCGTCTCGGAATCGCCGCCGTCACCATCGAGCACGGTGAGGTTGCGAAACGCCGCGAGGTTGGCCGCGATATTGCCGCCCGGGGTCTGCAGGTCCGATTTCACCGAGATGCCGTAGCCATTATCCTCGATGAAGAAGAGCATCGGCAGGCGCTGCGTGGTGGCGATGTTGAGAGCCGCCCAGAATCCGTTCGTCGCAGTCGACGCCTCGCCACCGTTCGCAACCGCGATCGAGCCGCGGTAGCGCTCGTCCCTCAGCACGTCGGCGTGGTAGCGCAGCGACTGCGCCCAGCCGACCGCGGGCGTGTACTGGGTGCCGACGCCTCCGCACGCCGGTAGCACGCAGGGCCCATCGAGCCTCGGCAGGTTGAAGACGACGCCGATGTCGCGGCCGTCGCTCATGCTGCCGACGCGCATCATCGTCGAGGCGAGCGCCTCCTCGAGTTCGAGGCCGAGCGCCAGCGCGAGTGGGCGGGAGCGGTAGTACGCGGCGACGCCGTCGCGCGCGCCGGTCAGGTGCTGTGCGAGGAGGACCTGCGTGAGGTCGTGGCCGCGGGCGCTGAACTGATAGAGGACCTCGCGGGCGGGAACGAGGCGGTCTTCCTCGAGGTCATCGAGCGCGCGAGACTGGAAGACGACGGGGAGGATCCGGCGCCAGTCTTCCGACCGGCCAGGGAGCAGCGCCTCGGCAGCAACGGACATGCAGCCCCTCTTTCCAGCGCACATGCACCGGCGCTGCCATGGTAGGCGCGTTCGATCGCCGTAATTGACTAAAAAGCGGCCCTGTATCGACAGATTTTAGTGTTATTCTCTATTTTCATCATTGTATTGGGTAGTTTCCAGTGAAGTTGGACCGCCGAGATACCCAAATTCTCGCCGCACTGCAGCAGGACGGCCGAAAGTCGGTGGTGGAACTGGCCGAGGAGATCGGCCTCTCCCCGACCCCCTGCGCGCGCCGCGTCCGTCAGCTCGAGGAGTCGGGCGTCATCCTCGGCTACGCCGCCGTCGTCGAGCCGCGCTCGCTTGGCCTCTCCGTGCAGGCGTTCGTCCAGGTACGGCTCGAGCGCCACACGGATGACAACGTCGAGCAGTTCAAGCGGGCCCTCGCCCACCTCGATGAGGTCATCGCCTGCTTCGCATTGACGGGTGCGCAGGATTTCATCCTGCACGTCGTCGTCCCGGACCTGGAATCCCTGCAAAGTGTGGTGCTGCGCAAGCTCCTCAAGATTCCGAGCGTGCGCGACGTCCAATCAAGCATCGTCCTCGAGACGGTCAAACACTCACCGCGACTGCCGCTCGGGCACCTCGAGGACACGGCCGCCTGATCGGGCGGGCCCGAGGCACAGAACCTCCCGCCGGAGGCGCCGCGCGGCGGCGGCGACGGAACGCCTGCAGGGCGTCGGCCGTCGCGCAATAATGTCGGCCCAGGCGCCCCAAGACGCCATTCGCTGCACACCCGAGGCCAGGTCCCGCCGCCCCATGAACGACGATCCGCGTTCCTCCCAGCTCGCGTCCCTCCGGATCTCCCGTCCGGCCGAATCCGACGCCGACACGGGCGGCGGCCGCCCCCCGTGGGTCATGCTCGTGGCCGGCCTCGCGATCGGCATCATCGTCGTCGGCTTTGGCGCCTGGTTCCTGTGGGGTCGCGATGCGAAGGCGCCGGCTGCGGACGCATCGGCGCCGGCCCCGGCCGATACGGCGCCCGCCGCCGAGACGAAACCCTCCGCCCCCGGCAGCCTGGTCGCCTCCGGCTATGTCGTCGCGCGCCGGCGCGCGACGGTCGCCGCCGAGATCACCGGTCGCGTTGCCGAGGTGCTGGTCGAGGAAGGCATGATCGTGAAGCGCGGCCAGCTGCTCGCGCGGCTCGACGACACACTCGCCGCAACCGACCTCGCGACCGCCAACTCCCGCGTCGAGTCTGCGAGCGCGACCCTCGCCGCTACGCGCGCCGAACTCACCGACATCGAGCGCATCCAGAAGCGCACGCAGGAACTTGCGCGCACCCACCTCGTCAGCGATGCGGACGTCACCAAGGCCGACACGCAGGTCGATGACTTCCGCGCGCAGCTCACCCGCTCCGATGCGGAGCTCACCGCGGCGCGCTCCGACGCCAAGCACTCGTCCGAAGTACTTGGCAAGCACCGCATCGTCGCGCCGTTCGACGGCGTCGTCGTCGACAAGAACGCGCAACCCGGCGAAATCATCTCGCCGATGTCGGCCGGTGGTGGCTTCACGCGCACCGGAATCTGCACGCTCGTCGACATGGACAGCCTCGAGATCGAGGTCGACGTGAACGAGGCGTACATCTCGAGGGTCCGGCCCGACCAGGCAGTGACCGCGACGCTCGATGCCTATCCCGACTGGTCGATCCCGGCGAAGGTCATCGCGATCGTGCCGACCGCGAACCGGGAGAAGGCCACCGTGCGCGTGCGCATTGCGCTCCTCTCGAAGGATCCCCGCATCCTGCCCGACATGGCCGTCAAGGTATCGATGAGCCCGGCCAAGCCGGGTTGACCTCATTCCAAAGGTAGCCTCGCATGCCAGATTTCTCGTTCCAGCTACGCCAGGTCTCCAAACGCTTCGTGAAAGCGAAGGAGACCATCACGATCTTCGACAAGCTCGATCTCGACATCCCGTTGCAGGACTACGTCGCGATCATGGGGCCGTCGGGATCCGGGAAGACCACGCTTCTCAACGTGCTCGGCGGCATCGACCACGTGAGCTCGGGCGAGGTCCTCTTCAACGGCTCGCGCGTCGACACGTTGAACGAGGGCCAGCTGTCGCGCTGGCGCGCGGCGAACGTCGGCTTCATCTTCCAGTTCTACAACCTGATGCCGGTGCTGACCGCCGCGCAGAACGTCGAACTGCCGCTGCTGCTCACGAAGCTGAGCGCCAAGGAGCGCAAGCGCAACGTCGCGATCGCCCTTGACCTCGTCGGCCTCAGCGATCGCAGCAAGCACTACCCGCGCGAGATGTCGGGCGGCCAGCAGCAGCGCGTTGCCATCGCGCGCGCGATCGTCTCGGACCCGAAGGTCCTCCTCTGCGACGAGCCGACGGGCGATCTTGACCGCACGACGGCCGATGAGGTGCTCGGCATCCTCGCGCTCCTCAATCGCGAGCACGGCAAGACCGTTATCGTCGTGACGCACGACCCCGAAGCCGCCAACCACGCCAAGCGGACGCTCCACCTCAACAAGGGCGTGTTCGTCGAACGGACGAAGCTCGCATGAACCAGGTGCTCCTGGTCACCAAGAACATCGGCAGGCGCAAGCTCCGTACCGGCCTCCTGCTGTTCGCGATCTTCATCGCGTTCCTGCTGTTCGGGGCGCTCAAGAGCTTCGAGCGCGGCTTTTATGCGGGCCAGAACTCCGCCGCCTCGGATCGGCTCGTGACGGTCAACAAGATCAACTTCACGGTGCCGTTGCCGATCAGCTACGTCGACCGTATCCGTGACCTCCCGGGTGTCACGCACGCGGCGCCGCAATCGTTCTTTGGCGGCTACTACCAGGACCCGAAGAACTTCGTGTTCATGTTCGCGACCGATCCCGAGAGCTACCTGTCGGTGTACCCGAAGATCGCGCTGCCGGCGGCCCAGCGCGCGGCGTGGCTCGCCGACCGGCGTGGCATCGCGGTTGGCCGCATCGTTGCGAACAAGTGGGGCTGGAAGCTGGGCGACCACGTCCCGATCTCCTCGACCATCTTCTCGCGGTCGGACGGATCGCACAGCTGGGACTTCACGGTCGATGCGATCATTAACCTGCCGGAGGATTCGCAGCGCGAGTCCCTCGTGCTCATGCATCACAAGTACTTCGACGAGACGGTCACCTTCGGCCGGGACACGACCAGCATGGTGGTGCTCACGACCCAGGCGGCCAGCCTCAACGACTCGATCGAGAAGAAGATCGACGGCATGTTCGCGAACTCGCCCTACGAGACCAGCACCGACACTGCGGCCGCCTTCAACAAGGCCTTCGTCGGGCAGTTCGGCAACATCGCACTCATCATCACGCTGGTTGTCGCAACGGCGTTCGGCGCGATCCTACTCATCGTCGGCAACACGATGGTGATGGCGATCCGCGAGCGCACGCGTGAGATCGGGGTGCTGAAGACCCTCGGCTTCACGGGACCGGCCATCTCCGCGCAGATCCTCGCGGAGTCCCTGCTGCTCGCGCTCGTGGGTGCGTTGCTCGGCCTCGGCGTCGCGGCCCTGGTCCTCGGCCTCACCGAGAAGATCACCGAGGCCTTCGTGCCCGGCATGCGCGTGACGGGCTCGATCTTCGCGGCCGGCATCGGCTGGGCGCTGCTGCTCGGGCTCGTGACCGGCGCCATCCCGGCCTGGTCGGGATTGCGGCTCAAGATCGTCACCGCGCTCGGACGGAGATAAGCATGGCCGCCTTCGGCAGACAGTCACTCGCGATCGCGACCATGAACATTCGCAGCATCCCGCAGCGCTTCTGGATGTCGCTCTCTTCGGTCGTCGCGATCGCCCTCGTGGTCTCGGTCCTGCTCGCCTTCCTCGCGATGGCGAACGGCTTTCGGCAGGCGCAGGCGAGCGCCGGCGCCGCCGACATCGCGATCCTGATGCGTGACGGCGCGAGCGCGGAGATCAACAGCTCCGTCAGCCGCGAGCAGTGGGAGCTGATCGAGGAGGCGCCGGGCGTCGCGCGGGAGAACGGCAAGCCGCTCGTGTCCGCCGAGCTCTACATCATCGTCGATGGCACCAGTCGCTCGAGCGGCCTCAAGAGCAACCTGCCGCTGCGCGGTATCGCGGCCCAGGGGATGGCGCTCAGGCACGGCGTGCGCATCACGAGCGGGCGCATGTTCGGCTCCGGTACCAACGAAATTGTCGTCGGCCGTGCGGTCGTCCGCGAGTTCTCGGGGTTCGAGATCGGCAGGACCCTGCGCCTCGGCCAGAGCACGTGGACGATCGTCGGCATCTTCGAGGACGGGGGCACGGTGCGCGAGTCCGAGCTCTGGGCCGACGGCGGCGTCGTGCAAAGCGCCTTCAACCGCCAGAATTACTTCCAGGCGATCCGCGCGCGGCTGACCTCGCCCGCCCAGCTCCCGGCCTTCAAGGCCTACGTCGCG
Source organism: uncultured Steroidobacteraceae bacterium (assembly GCA_964395195.1). Classification (GTDB taxonomy): domain Bacteria; phylum Pseudomonadota; class Gammaproteobacteria; order Steroidobacterales; family Steroidobacteraceae; genus CAIKZZ01. The sequence continues at coordinate 457 of CAYNCY010000186.1, read as the reverse complement.
GCGGATCCGCGCCTGCAGCTGAGCGTGCAGTCGGAGGCAGAGTACTTCGCCGAGCAGGCGAAGGCGGGCGGCGGCCTCATCCAGAACCTCGGCTGGCCGCTCGCGATCATCATGGCGCTCGGCGCGCTCGCGGGCGCCCTCAACACGATGTACAGCTCCGTCGCGGCCCGCGGGACGGAGATCGCCACCCTGCGAGCCATCGGCTTCGGCGGCTGGCCAACCTTCGCGGGAACGCTCGCGGAGGCGCTCGCGTTGTCGCTGATCGGCGGCGTGGTCGGGATCGTCGCGACGGCGCTCATCTTTCAGGGCTTCACGGCCAAGACGCTGAGCGCGAACTTCACCTCGGTCGTCTTCACGTTCCAGGTCACGCCCGGGATCTGCGTAACGGCGCTGATCGTCGCAATTGTCGTCGGCTTCATCGGCGGGATCTTCCCCGCCATTCGCGCGGCTCGATTGC
>CAYNCY010000185.1:0-7174 GCA_964395195.1 uncultured Steroidobacteraceae bacterium | reverse complement strand
CCGTCTACGCACGCACGAGCGGCGCGGTCGCGGCGCCGACGGCGGGACTGCATTTCGAGGCGGAGTTCTTCGCGGCGCTGGCCGCGCGCGGCGTCGGCGTCGCGGACGTCACGCTGCACGTCGGCAGCGGCACGTTCCAGCCGGTGCGCTCGCTCGAGCTCGAGCTGCACCGCATGCACGCCGAGTGGCTCGAGGTACCGGCCGCGACGGTCGCTGCGATCGTAGCGACGCGCCGCGCAGGCGGGCGCGTGGTGGCGGTCGGCACCACGGTCGTGCGCAGCCTCGAGACCGCTGCCGCCGCCGGCGGCGGCGAGCTCGCCCCGTACGCCGGCGAGACCCGCCTCTTCATCCGGCCGGGCTACCGCTTCCGGGTCGTCGATGCGCTCCTCACCAACTTCCACGTGCCGGAGTCGACGCTCCTGATGCTGGTGTGCGCCTATGCCGGCCGCGAGCAGGTGCTCGCGGCCTACGCGCACGCGGTCGCGGCGCGCTACCGTTTCTTCAGCTACGGCGATGCGATGTTCGTGACGCCGGCGGCGGGTGTGAGGGTACGGCCATGAGGTTCGAGCTCCTCGCGACCGAGGGCGCGGCGCGGCGCGGGCGCCTCGAGTTCGCGCGCGGCACCGTCGAGACGCCGGCGTTCATGCCGGTTGGCACCTACGGCACGGTCAAGGCAATGACCCCGGAGGAGCTGACCGCGCTCGGCGCCGAGATCGTGCTCGGCAATACCTTCCACCTGTGGCTGCGCCCGGGGCTCGAGGTGATCGGCGCACACGCGGGGCTGCATCGCTTCATGCACTGGGACCGGCCGATCCTGACCGACTCGGGCGGCTTTCAGGTGTTCAGCCTCGCGAAGCTCAGGAAGCTCACCGAAGAGGGCGTCACGTTCCGCTCGCCCGTCGATGGTGCCCCGGTGTTCCTCTCGCCCGAGGAGTCGATGCGCATCCAGCGCGTACTCGGCTCCGACGTCGCGATGCAGTTCGATGAGTGCACGCCCTATCCCGCGACCGAGGCCGAGGCGCGCGCGTCGATGGAGTTGAGTCTGCGCTGGGCAGCACGCAGCCGGCAGGCGTACTACGGCGCGAACGGCGAGGCGCCCGGTGTCCTCTTCGGCATCGTGCAGGGCGGCATGCACCGGGCGCTGCGCGAGGCATCCGCGGCGGGGCTCGCCGAGCTCGACCTGCCAGGGCTCGCGATCGGCGGCCTCGCGGTCGGCGAGCCCGAGCCCGAACGCCTGCGCGTGCTCGAGGAAACCGTGCCGCTCCTCGCGCCCGACCGGCCGCGCTACCTGATGGGGGTCGGGCGGCCCGAGGACATCGTTGCCGCGGTCGACCGGGGCATCGACATGTTCGACTGCGTGATGCCGACCCGCCACGCGCGGAACGGCCACCTGTTCACCTCGACCGGCGTCCTAAATATCCGGAACGCCCGCCATGCGAAGGACACGGCGCCCGTCGATCCCGCCTGCGACTGCTACACCTGCCGGAACTACACCCGGGCGTACCTGAGGCACCTGGACCGGGCCGGCGAGATCCTCGGCAGCCGCCTCAACACTGTCCATAATCTGCACTTCTATCAGGCGCTTATGCGCGCCATCCGGGAGGCCATTGCGGCCGGGACCTTCCGGCGCTGGAGCGGCGAGTTCCGCGCGCGCCAGCAAGCCGAGAACGGCCCTGTGGCATAATGGACGGCTTCGCGCATTCGCTTTAGATTCCCGGGGTATCGCCATGGATTTTCTGATTTCGACCGCCGAGGCGCAGGCCGCGGGTGCCGCCCCCGCAGGCGGCCAGTCGCAGGTGATGACGCTCCTGCTGACGGTGGGCCTGTTCGTGTTCCTGTATTTCATGATGATCCGGCCGCAGCAGAAGAAGGCCAAGGAACACGCGGCGATGGTCGGCAAGCTCGCGGTCGGCGACGAAGTCGTGACGGGCGGTGGCATCCTCGGCAAGGTCACCGAGGCCGGCGAGACCTTCGTCACCGTCGAGATCGCATCGGGCGTCGCCATTCGCGTGCAGCGCTTCCAGATCTCGCAACTGATGCCGAAGGGCACGTTCAAGAGCGCCTGACGGAGCCGCCGCCCGCATGAACCGCTATCCACTGTGGAAGAGCCTCCTGTTCGGGGGCGTGATGGTGCTCGCGCTCCTGCTGGCGCTGCCGAACGTGTTCGGCGAGGCGCCGGCGCTGCAGCTGTCGCGCAAGGACGGCGACCTGTTCGCGGCCGCGACTGCCGTTCAGCCGTTCACGGACCTGCTGGCGAAGTCGGGCGTCACGCCGACCGCGAGCTTCGTGCAGGCCGGCCACGTGGTGCTGCGCTTCGCTGACGTCCCGACGCAGCTGAAGGCGCGCGACGCCATCGAAGCCTCCGCCCCCGGCAGCTACGCGATCGCGACGACGTTCGCATCCAAGGCTCCCGACTGGGTACGCGCGGTGGGCTTGAAGCCGATGAGCCTCGGCCTTGACCTCCGCGGTGGTATCTACCTCGTCTACGAGGTCGACACGGACGGTGCGGTCAAGCAGGTGCTGCAGCGGCTCGAGCGCGACTACCGCACCGCGCTGCGCGAGAAGCGCATCCAGTACGACTCGGTCGACGGCACCGGCAGCAGCGTCATCGTTGCGCTCAAGGACGCAGCGAAGCTCGACGATGCGCGCGCGGCCCTGCAGACGGTGGATCCCAACGTCACGATCGTGACCGCGACGAACCCGAGCGGCACCGCAACCATCACCACGACCCTGAGCGACGTGCAGGTCAAGCAGCGCCAGGACTTCGCGATCCAGCAGAACATCACGGCACTCGGCAATCGCGTCAACTCACTCGGCGTCTCCGAGGCGAGCGTGCAGCGCAGCGGCGCGAACCGCATCGCCGTGCAGCTGCCCGGCATACAGGATGCGAGCGAGGTCATTCGCCTGCTCGGCAAGACCGCGACGCTCGAGTTCCGCATGGTCGACCAGACCGGCAACGCGATCGAGGCCGCGACGACGGGGCGCGCGCCGCTCGGCACGAAGCTCTACAAGGACCGGAGCGGCCGCCCGATCCTCCTGAAGCGCGACGTCATCGTCACGGGCGAGCAGCTGACGGATGCGACCTCGACGATCGGCCAGGATGGGCCGTCGGTGAGCCTCAGGCTCGATGGCCGTGGCGGCGAGGAGATGCTGCGCACCACGCGCGAGAACCTGGGCCGCCCGATGGCGGTCGTGTTCATCGAGCGCGAGCGTCAGCTGCGCGAGCAGGACGGCAAGCAGGTCGCGATCGACGTCGTCAAGGAGCAGGTCATCAACACCGCGACCATCCGCGGCGTGTTCTCGAACCAGTTCTCGATCACGGGCCTGCAGGCACGCGAAGGTCAGGAGCTCGCGAAGCTCTTGCGCGCGGGCGCCCTCGCGGCACCCGTTGTCATCGTCGAGCAGCGGCTGATCGGCCCGAGCCTCGGCCAGGACAACATCGACAAGGGCATCCTGGCGCTCGAGATCGGCTCGCTCGCGCTCTTCGTCTTCATGGCGATCTACTACTCGGGCTTCGGTCTCGTCGCGAACTTCGTGCTGGTCTGCAACGTCGTGCTGCTGACCGCATGCCTCTCGGTCGTGGGCGCCGCGCTCACGCTGCCAGGCATCGCCGGCATCATGCTCACCGTCGGCATGGCGGTCGATGCGAACATCCTGATCTACGAGCGCGTGCGCGAGGAACTGAGGCACGGCAACACGCCGCACGCCGCGATCAAGGCGGGCTTCGAGAAGGCCTTCTCCGCGATCATGGACGCGAACGTCACGACCCTGATCGCGGGCGTGGTGCTGCTCCTCTTCGGTACGGGCCCGATCAAGGGCTTCGCGGTGGTGTTGTCGGTCGGCATCGCGACCACGTTGTTCACGGCATTGATGGGCACCCGCACCGTCATCGGCCTCATCTGGGGCCGGCGCGCGACGATCGCGCGCCTGCCGGTCTGACGGGCGAGGAGCGAACGCGCCATGGAGTTTTTCCACTCGGTCCCGAAGTTCCGCTTCATGGCGATGCGGAAGTTCTGCTACGTCCTGTCGGCGATCCTGATCATCGGTTCGGTCGCCGCCGAGCTTTACCACGGCCTCAACCTCGCGATCGACTTCACCGGCGGCGTCGTGATCGAGGCGAGCTTCTCGAAGTCCGCGGACCTCGACCGCACGCACTCCGCGCTCGCCGGTGTCGGCTTTCAGGATGCCGCGGTGCAGGTGTTCGGCACTTCGCGCGACGTGCTGGTGCGTCTGCCGCCGCTCGCGCCCTCGACCTCCGCCACCCAGGTCACGAAGTCGATCGAGGGCGCCCTCAAGAGCATCGATGCGGGCGTGCAGATCCGCCGCACCGAGGTCGTGGGTCCCCAGGTCGGCAAAGAGCTCGCGAGCAAGGGCGTGCAGGCGCTCGCGATCACGCTGCTCCTGATCCTCGTCTACCTCGCGTTCCGCTTTCGCTGGAAGTTCGGTGTCGGTGCCGTGGTCGCGACGCTGCACGACCCCTTCATCGTCGTCGGCGTGTTCGCGCTGATGGGCATCTCGTTCGATCTTTCCGTGCTGGCTGCGGTACTCGCGGTGCTCGGCTACTCGATCAACGAGACCGTCGTCGTGTTCGACCGGGTACGCGAACTCTTCCCGGTGATGCGCCAGGCGAAGCCGATCGAGGTGTTCGATCGGGCCATCAACGAGACGCTGTCGCGAACGGTCATCACCAAGTTCGCCACCCTGATCGTGGTCGTCGCGCTCTACGCGTTCGGCGGTCCGGCGCTTCGCGGCTTCGGCCTCGCGCTCATCGTCGGCATCCTCGCGGTGACCTACTCCTCGATGTTTATCGCGAGCGGCGTCGCGCTCGACCTGGGTTCTGCGCACCGCGACCTGATGGCCTCGGAGCGGCGCGCGCCGGTCGACGATCTGCCTTAAGTCCGACGCGCGCGGCGCAAGTCCATGTATGCCTTCCTGACCGACCCGTCCGCGTGGCTCTCGCTGGCCACGCTCACGGTGCTCGAGGTCGTGCTCGGCATCGACAACGTGATCTTCCTGTCGATCCTGGTCGGGCGCCTGCCGAAGGAACGGCAGGAGTTCGCGCGCGTGACGGGACTTGGGCTCGCGATGCTGACCCGCATCCTGCTGCTCCTGTCAGTGACCTGGCTCGCGACGCTGACCAAGCCGATACTCTTTCTGGTGGGCGAGGAGTTCTCCGGCCGCGAGATCGTGCTCGGCCTCGGCGGCCTCTTCCTCCTTTGGAAGAGCGTGGTCGAGATCCACGCGAGCGTCGAAGGGGCGGCGCGCACGTCGCCGGCGAAGCCGGCGCGCGGCGCATTGCTCGTGATCCTGCAGATCGCGGTCATCGACATCGTCTTCTCGCTCGACTCGGTGTTCACCGCCGTCGGCCTCGTGCAGGAGATCCCGATCATGATCGCGGCGATCGTGATCGCGGTCGCGTTCATGATGTTCGTCGCGCGCGGCGTCAGTAACTTCATCGAGGCGCACCCGACGATCAAGATCCTGGCGCTCGCGTTCCTGATCCTGATCGGCGTTGCGCTCATCGCCGAGGCCTTCGAGTTCCACATTCCGAAGGGTTACCTCTACGTATCGATGGCGTTCTCGCTCGCGGTCGAGCTCATCAACGTGCGCGTGCGGCGCGCCTTCGGCGCGGCGCCGCCCGCGAAGCGCGACGGGGAACGCTAGATGTCCGAGTTCGGCAGTCCCAGCGTCGGGGTCGAGCGCTACGGCACGCAGCGCCGCCACGGCGAGCCGCTTCGGGTGCTCGCGCTCGGCGCGCTCGGCGTCGTGTTCGGCGACATCGGCACGAGCCCGCTCTACGCGTTCAAGACCTGCATGGAGGCGGTCAAGGGCGCCGCGCACGGCCCGGACACCGTGCTCGGCATCCTCTCGCTGATCTTCTGGGCGATCGCGCTCGTCGTCACCGTCAAGTACGTGGGGCTCGTGCTGCGCGCCGACAACCGCGGCGAGGGCGGGGTGCTCGCGCTCACCGCGCTCGTCGTCAACGAAGGCAAGGCCCGCTACCCGATGCTGCTCGCCGCGCTCGGCCTCGCCGGCTGCGCGTTCTTCTACGGCGACGGGACGATCACGCCGGCGGTGTCCGTCTTGAGCGCGATCGAGGGCCTCGAGCTCGCGAACCCCGAGTTCGAGCACTACGTCGTTGGCCTCTCGGTCGTGGTGCTGATCGTGCTCTTCGGGTTCCAGCGCCGCGGCACCGGCAGCATCGGCATGCTGTTCGGTCCCGTGATGCTGATCTGGTTCGGCGTGATCGGCGCGTTGGGTGCGATCAAGATCGTCGAGCACCCCGAGGTGCTCGCGGCCGTGAACCCGCTCCACGGCATCCTCCTGATCACGCGCCATCCGACGCTCGGCATGCTGGTGCTCGCGTCGGTCTTCCTCGCGGTCACGGGTGGCGAGGCGCTGTACGCCGATCTCGGCCACTTCGGCCGCCGCCCGATCCGGCTCGTCTGGTACGGGCTCGTGTGGCCCGCCCTCACGCTCAACTACTTCGGCCAGGGCGCGCTCCTGCTCGGCGATCCGACCGCCGCCGACAACCCGTTCTACAAGCTCGCGCCGGCGAGCCTGCTGATCCCGCTCGTCGTGCTCGCAACCGCAGCCACGATCATCGCCTCGCAGGCGGTGATCTCCGGGGTCTTCTCGATGACCCAGCAGGCGCTGCAGCTCGGCTTCCTGCCGCGCATGCGGGTCGCGCAGACCTCCGCCGCGGCGATCGGCCAGGTCTACGTGCCGGTCGTAAACGTCGTGCTCTGCCTCGCGACGCTCGGCCTCGTGCTCGCGTTTCGCAAGTCCGACAACCTCGCGAATGCCTACGGCATCGCCGTCGTCTGCACGATGCTGATCACGGCGATACTCCTCTTCGTGCTCCTGCGCGGGCGCGCGGCGACGGACCGGACGAGCCGGCTGCTCCTCTTCATCGAGGTGCCCTTCATCCTGATCGACGGGCTCTTCCTCCTCGCCAACGTCGAGAAGATCCCGAACGGCGGCTGGTTCCCGCTTCTCTTCGGCCTGCTCGTGTTCATGATCATGCGCAGCTGGATGCGGGGGCGACGCGTCGTCATCGAGCAGATGCGCCGCCAGGAGCGCTCGGTCGCCGGCTTCCTCGAGGAACTCGAGCGCTCGCCGTCCGCGCAGGTTCCGGGGACGGTGGTGTTCCTGTCTAGCAATCTTGAGGGCA
>CAYNCY010000184.1:0-7217 GCA_964395195.1 uncultured Steroidobacteraceae bacterium | reverse complement strand
AGGATGATGCGGTCGTAGTACTTGGGATCGAGAATGTTCCAGGCGGTGGTCACGGCGACAACCGCGTCCTCCGGCATCACAAACACGTACTGGCCACCGAACCCGAAGCCTGCCCACGCGTAGCGCGAGCCGTCCGCGTAGGGCGCGAGCCACCACTGGTAGCCGTAGCGAAAGCCGCTGCCCGGGTCGGACCGAGGCTTAACGGAGTCGAGCACCCAGTTCTCGCCGAGGAGGCGAACGCCCTCCCAGACTCCGAGCCGACGGTAAAGCTCGCCAATCTTGGCGAGCGCGTAGTCAGTCAGGAATAGACCCCCTTCGGAGTCCACCTCGCCGAGTGGCGTCCGCTTCCAGTGGTAGTCGTGGATGCCGAGCGGTTCGAACAGATGGCTGCGCGCGTAGTCTTCGAGATCCTGGCCGGTTTCCTGCCTGAAGATATGGGCGAGAAGCTCGCTGACGCCACTCGAATAGGCGAAGTGAGTGCCTGGCGCATACGCCATCGGCCGGTCGATCACGTACCCGACCCAGTCCTGGGTCGCTTCCATCACGGCCGCCGAGTTCTTGGGATCCGCGTACGGAAGGTCCTCGTTCCAGTCGAGGCCCGCGGTCATCGTCAGCAGGTGGCGCAGCGTCAGCGCGCGTTTCTTCGCATCGACGTGCTTGACCTTGGCAGCATCGAACCAGTGCAGCACGGGTGTGTCGAGTGGCGCCTTGAAGTCGCCGCGCAGGACGGCGGAACCGATGGTCGCCGAGGTCACCGACTTCGTGACCGACTGCATCGTGTGCGCGCTGCTGCCGTGCCAGTACGGGTGCCAGGCGGGATCGAAGTAGTTGTACGGGCCCGTCAGATGCGGGTTGAGTGGGCCGACGACCCGGGATTCCTTGGCGTAGATCGTCGCGTAGTCGTGGGCGTAGTGCCGCTCGAAGGCGAGCGACCCACAGCGGAGTACGAGAACGCTGTCGATGAGTGGCACGACGCCGTTGCGAAAATCCACATCGAGGGCGTCGAGGGCCGCAGAGTCGAGGCCCACGGATTCCGGGGAGACGCGAGGCCACCCGTCCGCACCAACAGACGGTGCGGAAGCTAGCAGGCATACCGAGAGCGTTGTCAGGGCGAGAAGTGCTCGCATCGCGGATCTCCAAACGAGTTCAGCATGACCGACCGACTTACCCGGGCGAGTATAGGTGAGCGGAGTCGACCGGCTCGCGATGGCCGCCGCTATACACTACTTTGCTGCTTGAAAAGGCGAGCCTGCCGGCGGGAAATCTCGATCTCCGGGCCGTCGCGCAACTGGACGTGCAGGCTGCCCCCCGTCCCGAGTTCGACGCTCTCGACAAAATCGAGGTTGATGACCTGTCGGCGATTGGCGCGGAAGAACTTCTTCGGGTCCAGCCGTTCTTCGATGGCGGCGAGGGCTCGGCCGACCATCGGCTGGAGCTTCCCCCACGACAGGCGGACGAAGTTGCCGTCCGCCGTCAGCACACACACTTCCCGGAGCGGGACAAACCAGCAGCGCGGTCCATCGCGGACGAACAACTGTTCCAGCACGGGCTCGGAGTGGGTCGCTGAAGTGGCGGTCGGCCGCCGGACGCGGGCCAACGCCGCCGAGAGCCGCTTGGGATCGATCGGCTTCAGCAGGTAGTCGAGCGCGTTGACCTCGAACGCGCGCAGGGCGTGCTCATCGTGTGCGGTCGTGAAGATGACCTGCGGGACGTGCTCGAGCTTCCCCAACAGGTCGAATCCCGAGCCACCCGGCATCTGGATGTCGAGAAAGATCAAGTCGGGCGTGAGCCGCTCGACCTGTGTCGCGGCCTCAACGACGTTGCCGGCTTCGCCCACGATTTCGAGCCACGGGTAGTCGGCCAGCAGGCGGCGCAGCTCGCGGCGGGCGGGGGCCTCGTCCTCGACGATGATCGCCTTCACGGTGTCTTTGGGATCTCGATTCGGGCGATCGCGACATTCGGTGTCGAGCGATCGAGGTTAATGCTCGCGCGAGCGCCGAACAGGAGTCGCAGTCGCTCGGCCGCGTTTTTCAGGCCCACTCCGACGCGCGCACGGCCCGATGGCGCCGACGAGGTGGGGTTCTCGACCTCGAGGGCAAGTGAGTCTCCTCGAAGCGCGGCCCGGATGCGCACCAGCCCGCCGGACGGCAGCTCGGCGATGCCGTGCTTGATGGCGTTTTCGACGACCGTCTGCAAAAGCATCACGGGGATTCGTGCACCAAGGGCATCTTCGGAGATCTCGAGATGGATGGTCAATCGCTCCTCGAAACGAGCCGTCTCCAGCTCCAGGTAATCCCTGACGATCTCGAGTTCCTGGGCAAGGGTCACGAGCTCGTCCTGGCTCGAGTTCAGCGTGTAGCGCAGCGTATTCGCAAGGCGCGTGACGGCGTCCTGGGCGCGCGACGGGTCGCTCGAAATCAACGACCGGACCGTATTGAGGGCATTGAAGAGGAAATGCGGGTTCAGTTGCGACTTGAGGAGGCGCAACTCCGCGAGCTGCAGTGCCCGCGTGAGCTCGGACTGCCTGAGCACGGCCGCCTGCTGCTCGCGCAACCGGGAGATCACGAAGTAGAGGACGAGCCACGCCGCGAACGTCGCGCCCCAGTTTGCGACCTGCACGGCCACCCGGAACGTCAGCGAGGCTCCTTGCCCGGCAAATACGGCGCCGTGCGCATCCACGACCGCGGTGTTGTTCAGGGCATCGACGGCCATGAAGGCCGTCGCAAAGCCGATCGGTGCCCCCGCGAGCAGGCTGCACACCACGATGCGCCACACCAACTGCGGCCAGCGAAGCGACTTCCACCGGTGACGCACCGCGAGCCAACGCAAGCCGTGCGTGATGCCGAGCCCGACTCCGTGCAGGAGGAGTATCTCGGCTGCGAGGCGAGGCCAGGGCACCAGAACGAACAGAAGCCCCGCGTAGAACCGCGCAAGGCCGTACACACCCCACCCGGCCCACTGGCAGATCCAGTAGGCGCGTTCCGAAGACCCGCGACCCGATGCGCCGTTCACTTCTTCCATCAGGCTAGGATCCCCGGAGTGCCGCGGCTAGAGGCGCGCGTGACGCTCGTATGGCGGGCAGTGCTGCGCCGAGTAGCCCTATTGCGCACGCCCAGAGCAAACCGCGTGCGACCAGGCCTGCATCGACGACGAGCGGCACTGCGAGCTGTGAGACTCCGCCGCCGCTCGTGCTGACGACGTGCCCGCTGAATGCAAGCCAGGCAAGCGCTCCACCCACAAGCCCACCCGCGAGCGCGAGCAGCAGGGCCTCGACGAGGACCGAGGCGACCACCGCCTCGGCACCGAAGCCGAGCAGCCGCAGCGTCGCGATCTCGACGGTCCGGACGCTGACAGCCGAATACATGGCGTTGAGCGCACCCGCAATGGCCCCGATCGCCATGATTCCTCCGATCAGGTAAGCCAGCATGGACAGGAGTTGCCTGAACGACTTCGACTGTTCGGCATAGTAATCGGCTTCGCGGAAGGCATCGACGGCCAACGAGGGATTCGCGGCCAGCGCCGCCTGGAACGGGGCGAACGCGTCGGCCGAATCCAGCCGGACCGAGACGGACTGGAACGCGTCCCGGCGGAACGCCGACTGCAGGGCTTCGGAGCCCGTCAGGAGACCTCCCTCGTGGGCGTCACCGTTGCTCTCGAAGGCGCCGACGACCGTCCAGTCGGTACCCCGCAACGAGACCCGGTGCCCAACCTCGAGTCCCCGAAAATGCCGCTGCGCGGTGCGCCCGACCACGAGCTCCCGCGCGGCGGGATCGAAGCTGCGGCCTTCAACGATCCGGATCTCCGGGCGAATCTCGGGCGCCGACGGCCCAACACCCCGGAGCGTCACGTTTCCGTCCCGGTTCCCGGCACGCATCGGCACGCGGACGATGACCACGCCCTCGGCCGACGCCAAGGGTCGTCTGTCGCCGCCGAGCTTCACGCCTGGCGCGTAAGTGATGGTCGCGGTTGCCTCGCGGGACAGGGAGCTCAGGACCTCGTAGGTTGCGCCGGTACTGACGACGATGGCGCGGTCACGACGCCCGTTGCCCTCCGCCATGCGGGTGATGCCGGTGACCATGGCGAGGATGCTGATCAGGACTCCAACGACTCCGGCGATGCCGATCACGATGATCGAGGATGTCCCGAGCCGTTTGGGAACGTTGCCGAGGTTGATGGCCGTCACCGCGAAGAGTTGCCTCCAGATGTTCATGGACGCACCTCAGCGACCCGCCAGCGCATCGACGATGGCGAGGCGCCCTGCGCGCCTCGCCGGCGGCCAGCCGCTCGCGAGCGCCAGAAGGACGGCGATCGCGAGCCCCGTAGCGATGACGCTCGCGGGTAGTCGGGCGCCCGCGAGGCCGAGCGCTGCCGCGACCGGAAAGAGACCCGCCGCCAGGGCGAGTCCGAGCAGCGCCGCACAGACGCAGAGGATGAGCGCCTCCGAGAGCACCAGCCAGACTACCGCGCGGTCGGAGAAGCCAATCGTCTTCAGTACCGCGAGCTCCGGAATCCGCTCCCTGACGGCCTGCATCATCGTGTTTCCGACCAGGAACAGCAGCGTGAAGAGGACCGCCCCGACGATGCCATTCACGACCGTGCCGACATCGCCGATCTGCCGCAACTGGCCCTGCACGAACTCCTTCTCGTCCTGCGTGAGCGTCTCGTCGGGAGAGTTCGTGAATTCTGCGTCGATGTCCGTGGCAACGCGCGCGGACTGCGACGGATTGTCGATGCCAACAACAAAGGCAAACACGCGACCTTTGCCAAGGAGCCGGCCTTCGTCCAGGTACTCGTAGTTGGCAAGGATGCGGTTGGCGTCGGCCGGAGCGTTCGGCACGTCGTATACGCCAACGATCTCGAAGGTCCAGACGGTCGAGCCGTCCTGCTTGACGGTCGGCGTCTGGACGGGAATGCGGTCGCCACTCTTCCACCCGTACCGCTCCATCAGTCGGGCGCCGACGAGCGCGCCGGATCGGGTCGCCAGGAGCGCGGCGCGCTGTTCCGGGGCAACCCGCCACTCGGGATAGAGTTCAAACAGGTGGGTTGGATCGACGGCGTAGATCACGAGCGTGTTGTTCGGTTGCTGGTAGGTCCCGACCAGGGCGCCGATGAAGGTGGCGCGGCGAACCCCCGGCACGCGCTCGATGCGCGAGAGGTAGGCCTTGGGCAGCGGCTCGAGCTGACTGATACGGCTCACCACGTACAGTCGGTTCGACTGGGCACCGGTCGCGAATCCTTCGATCCAGGCATTCGCACCCTGCAGCAGCCCAAACAGCATGAACGCGATCGCGACTGACAAAAGCGTGAAGGCCGTCCGGGCCTTCCGGCGCCAGAGGTTTGCCCAGACCAGCGGCAGGTACTTCATGCCGCCGCGCTCGTTTCGGCCGTGACAAGGCGACCCTTGTCGAGATGCATCTGCCGGGTCGCGCGCTCCGCGGCTTTGGGATCGTGGGTCACCATGATGATTGTTTTGCCCTGCTCGCGGTTTACACGCTGCAGGAGGTCGAGGATCTGCTCGGCCATCTGGCGATCGAGGTCGCCAGTAGGTTCATCGCATACCAGGAGTGTCGGATCGGCGACCAGCGCGCGGGCGATCGCGACTCGCTGTTGTTGACCGCCTGAGAGTTCTGCGGGGGTGTGCGATCCCCGGTCGCTGAGACCAACCAGGCTCAAGGCTGCCCGTACATGGGTGCGCCGCTCACTCTTGCTGAGGTGAGTCAGCAGAAGCGGCAGCTCGACGTTCCGCTCTGCGCTCAGCATGGGCATCAAGTTGTAGAACTGGAACACGAAGCCCACGTGACGCGCCCGCCACCGCGAGAGTCCGCGCGCATCGAGCGAGTCGACGCGTTCGCCCGCGACCACAACCCTTCCCTCGTCCGCCCGGTCGACACCGCCGATCAGATTCAGGAGCGTCGTCTTGCCCGAGCCCGACGGTCCCATCAAGGCGAGGAACTCGCCGGACTGGATATCGACATCCAGTTGGTGCAGCACGTCCACGCGTTCGCTGCCGCGCAGATATCGCTTGGAGACACCCTGCAGAGACACGATCGATGTCATGACGCCATACTCCTCAGCCACTGCGGAACGACACGCGCGCACCCATGTCCGGGAGGATGCGAGCGTCTTTCGTCTTGAACCCGACCCGAACCTTGACGGTCGCCTTGGCACGGTCCGCGGCCGGGATGATGGCGATCGCCTCGGCCGGTATGTCCCAGTCGGGATAGGCGTTCAGCCGGACGGTCGCGGTTTGTCCCGGCCGGATGCCACCGATGAACGTCTCGCTGACGTCGACCTCGACTTCGAGGGAGTCCATGTCGACGATCGTGCCGATGCCGGTCCGGGCGAAGCCGCCACTCGCGGACAGGGGCGAGACGATCTCGCCGGGCTGCGCCGCCTTGACCGTGATCACCCCGGAGAAAGGTGCGCGGACAATCGTCTCTTCGCAGTTGCGTCGGGCAATGGCCTGCGTCGCTTGCATGACGCCCACGGCCCGCGCTTTGCTGAGACGCTCCGCCTGGGTCGCCTCGAAGGATGCGCGGTCGCTCTCGAACGCCTGGGCGCTGATGACTCCGGCTGCAAACTGCTTCTGATTCCGGGCGTAGAGCCGCGATGAACTCTCCGCCGCTATGTTTGCGCCGTCCAGGTCGGCTTCGGCCTGCGCGAGTCGGGCCGCCGCCTCGTCGAGGGCCGCTCGCATCTTCGAATCATCGAGTCGCGCGATGATTTGGCCTTTCTCGACGCGTTGACCCTCCTCGACGAGGACGTCGCGGACGCGGCCGGTCATGTCGGCGGATACCGTGGCCTGCCGCCTCGCGACAACGTAGCCCGTGGCGTCGAGGCCGGGCCCCTTTGCGGCTGGGCCGACGCGCGCCGGGCCACTAACGGCCGGGGCCTTCACGGGGATGTCCGCCGCAACGGTGGCGCTCGTTCGTCCGGCCATCCGCCAGGCCCCTGCCGCAACGGCCACCAGCGCGACGCTTGCAATCCACGCAACCGCCGATCGTGGTCGAGAGGGCGGTGGGGTGGCGCTGCGGTCGAGCCGCAATTGCCGGAGCAGGTCAGGTGATTCGTTCATTGGCGGAGCACTGTGGCTGCGCCCCGTGCCGGTCTGAAATCAATGTGTTGAACGGTCAAAAGTGCCGCTCGAACGGTCGAATGGCCGCCTCGCGAGGTGGTGCTTCAGATTTTCTGAAGGGGGTCTAAGAGCTTCTGACTGC
>CAYNCY010000183.1:1175-7226 GCA_964395195.1 uncultured Steroidobacteraceae bacterium | reverse complement strand
TTCGCGCCGAGGGCTGTCGTCGCCCACCTCGCGCGTCCGCTGGTGCTTATGAACCGGATCCTGCGCCGGACGCGCTGAGGATCCCGTACGCCGTCGCGACCGTGGGGTCGCGACGGCAGCAAAGGGCCACGGCAGCCCGCCTTCATCGCGGCGGGCAAGGCCGGTACCATGGCGCTCCGGTCCTTAAGGTTGCGAGCGCCCGCCATGGCCTACGACGCCAACAACATCTTCGCCCGCATGGTCCGCGGCGAGATTCCCTGCATCAAGGTGTACGAGGACGCGGACACGCTCGCGTTCATGGACATCATGCCGCAGTCGGCCGGCCACACCCTCGTGATACCCAAGGTCGCCGGCGAGAGCCTGTTCGATTCGCCGCCCGCCTCGGTCGCCGCGGCGATCAAGACGACCCAGCGCGTGGCGCGCGCCATTGCGCGCGCGATGGATGCCCCCGGTACCATCGTCACCCAGTTCAACGGCGCGGTGGCCGGGCAGACGGTGTTCCACCTCCACTTTCACATCGTCCCGGTGTACGCGGCGGGGGCGCTCAAGGCCCATGCCCGCGAGCGCGTCGATGGCGCCGTGCTCGAGGCGCAGGCCGTTCGCATCCGCGCCGCACTCGCCGAGGACTGAGCACCGTCACGACGCGGTCACGCGCCGGTCGCACGCCCGTCATGCGGGTCGGCGATCCTCCTCGCGTGGGCTACGAACTCGAACTGACCGCGCTGGCACACGATTCCACAGGCAGCTGGATCGACCGGCGTCTCGCGCTCAGGTGGCAGCGCGCGGACGACCGGCTGCTCGATGCGATGCGCGCCTACGCCGTGGTGCGCCGGACCTCCACCCCTGGCACTCCCGACTGGGTGGCCGCGCAGTTGCGGCTCGCGGAGGCGCGCCTGCGCTGGCGGGAGTGCGCCGAGGAGATCGAGCGCCTCGCCGAGTTCGAGATCGAGCCGGACCTGACCGCCTAGGGACGGTCCCGGTCGAGCGTCGCGCCCGGCCACCGACCCGGGTGCCGGGTGCTAGCATCGCGCTCTCAAAGGCCGAGGCAAGGACCCGACCATGAGCGCACCTGAAGTCGGGGCGGCGGGCCTGACGTTCTACCGCCGCACCTTTGCGGTGGTGGTCGTCGCGCTTCTCGCCTTCCTCCTGTACCGCATCCTCGAGCCCTTTCTCGCGCCGCTCGCCTGGGCGATCGTGATCGCATTCCTCGCGTACCCGCTGCAGGTGCGCCTCGCGCGCAGGTGCGGCCAGCGACGCGGCCTGTCGGCGGCGCTTCTGACGGGCCTGACCTTCATCGTCTTCGTGGGCCCCCTGACCCTGTTCGGCGGCGTCTTCGCCGCGCAGGTCGGGCGCCTCGTCCAGACGCTGCAGAAGTTCGTCAGCGACTTCAAGATCGGCAGCGTCACCGACTTGACCGAGCTTCCGCAGGCGCAGCGCGCACTCGCATTCGCCGAGCAGCACGTCGGCATTTCGGTCGAGCAGATGCGCGGCTGGATCGTATCCGGCGCCGAGCACGCGTTGCAGCCACTTGCCGCGCTCGGCGGCCAGGCCTTCCTTGGCGCGCTTGGCACCGTCGTCGACTTCACGATCATGCTGTTCCTGCTCTTCTTCCTGCTGCGCGACGGCGCGCAGATGCTGCAGGGCGCGGTCATGCTCGTGCCTCTGCCGCAGAAACAGAAGCACAGCCTCGGCGAGCACATCGGCAACGTCACGCGCGCGGTCGTGTTCGGCACGCTCGTCACCTCCGCCGTACAGGGGGCCTCCGTCGCGATCGGCTTCGCGCTCGTCGGCCTGCCATCGCCCATCGTGTTCGGCGTGCTGGCCGCGCTCCTGTCGGTCGTTCCTGTCGGCGGCACGGCCTTCGTGTGGGGGCCGGGGGCGCTGTGGCTGTTCGCGACCGGCCACAACGGAGCCGGAATTTTCCTGCTGGTCTGGGGCGGCCTGATCGTCGGCCTTGCCGACAACCTCCTGCGCCCGCTCCTGATCTCGGGACGCACCGAGGTGCCGACGCTCGCGGTCTTCATCGGCGTGCTCGGCGGTCTCGCGGCGTTCGGGCTCGTCGGCATGTTCGTGGGCCCGCTCCTCCTCTCGGTCACCGTCCTCCTCGTGCGCTACGCGGACGAGGCGCTCGCAAGCCGGTAGACTCGACGGCGTGACACCCGACGCGCTGCTCAATGACCTGAACGACGCGCAGCGCGACGCCGTATCAGCCCCTCCTGGCCCGATCCTCGTGCTCGCGGGCGCCGGCAGCGGCAAGACGCGCGTGCTCGTGCACCGCGTCGCGTGGCTGATTTCGCAGGAAGCCGTCTCGCCCTTCTCGATCCTCGCGGTCACCTTCACCAACAAGGCGGCGGGCGAGATGCGCGGGCGCATCGAGGGCCTGCTCGGCACGCCGGGCGGCGCGCTCTGGATCGGCACCTTCCACGGGCTCGCGCACCGGCTGCTCAGGATCCACTGGCGCGAGGCGGGGCTGCCGCAGACGTTCCAGATCCTCGACTCGGAGGATCAACTGCGCGTCGTACGCAAAGTCGCGCGCGCGCTCGAGCTCGATGACACGCGCTGGTCGCCGAAGGACCTGCAGTACTTCATCAACGCGCAGAAGGACGAGGGTCGCCGGCCGCAGGCACTTTCGGACGACGGCGACCAGACGCGCCGCGTGATGATCCAGGTGTATGCCGCCTACGAGGATGCCTGCCGGCGTGCCGGGGTCGTCGATTTCGCCGAGCTCCTGCTCCGATCGTTCGAAATCTGGCGCGACCACCCGCAACTCCTCGCCCACTACCAGCAGCGCTTCCGCCACGTGCTGGTGGACGAGTTCCAGGACACCAACTCGATCCAGTACCAGTGGGTGCGCATCCTCGCCGGTCCCGCCAGCATCCCGTTCGTGGTCGGCGATGACGACCAGTCGATCTACGGCTGGCGCGGCGCGAAGGTCGAGAACATCCGCCGCTACCAGCGCGACTTCCCGGGCACGACGGTGTTCCGCCTCGAACAGAACTACCGCTCGACCGCGACGATCCTGAACGCCGCCAACGCACTCATCGCCCACAACACCGGGCGCATGGGCAAGACGCTGTGGACGGCCGGCGAACGCGGCGACCCGATCCGCGTCTATGCCTCGTTCAACGAGCGCGACGAAGCCGACTTCGTCGTCGACCGGATCCGCGACTGGGTACGGCTCGGCGGCCGGCGGCAGGACTGCGGCGTGCTCTACCGCTCGAACGCGCAGTCGCGGGTGCTGGAAGAGGCGCTCTTGATGGCGCGCATTCCCTACAAGGTCTACGGGGGCCTCAGGTTCTTCGAACGCGCCGAGATCAAGGATGCGCTCGCGTACCTGCGCCTCGTCTCGAGCCGGCTCGACGATGCCTCCTTCGAGCGCGTCGTGAACCTGCCAACGCGCGGCATCGGCGCGAAGAGCCTGGATGCGATCCGCGACTACGCGCGCGCGCAAGGCGCCTCGCTCTGGGCCGCGGCCGGCGCGACGATCGGCAGCGGCGTGCTCGGCTCCAAGGGTGCACAGTGCGTGCACGCCTTCCTCGCGCTGATCGAGCGCATGGCGCGCGAGACCCATGGCCTCCCGCTCCACGACCAGGTCGATCGCGTGATCGCGCTCGCCGGGCTCGTCGAGCACTTCAAGAAGGAAAAGGGCGAGCGCGGCGAGGCCAGGATCGAGAACCTCGAGGAACTCGTCTCGGCGGCACGCGGCTTCGCGCCCGAGGAAACCGGCGATCTCGCGCCGCTCGAGTCCTTCCTTGCCCACGCGGTGCTCGAGAGCGGCGAGGGGCAGGCGAGCGAGTGGGAGGACAGCGTGCAGATGATGACGCTGCACACGGCCAAGGGCCTGGAGTTCCCGGTCGTGTTCCTGTGCGGCCTCGAGGACGGCCTCTTCCCGCACCAGCGCTCGATCAACGACATCGGCGGCCTCGAGGAGGAGCGCCGGCTCGCGTACGTCGGCGTCACCCGCGCGATGCGCCGCCTCTACATCACCTACGCCGAGCAGCGGCGCCTGCACGGCGTCGATCAGTTCGGCACGCCCTCGCGCTTCATCGCCGAGATCCCGTCCGAGCTCATCGAGGAAGTGCGGCCGCGCGTGCAGGTGTCGCGGCCGGTCTACCAGTCGCGCGGCGCCGCAAACGTCCGCTTCGAGGAGCCGGAGCAGGCCTCCGGCATGCGGCTCGGCCAGCGGGTCCGCCACGGGCGCTTCGGCGAGGGTGTCGTGCTCAGGCTCGACGGCGTCGGCCAGGGAGCCCAGGTCGAGGTCAACTTCGAGCGCCTCGGCCGCAAGGTGCTGATGCTCGCCTACGCGAACCTCGAGTCGCTCTAGAGCCCGCGATTACTCCGCGGGCTTGGGCTCCCCGCCCATCGCTTTCAGGAGCGCGACGTGTGCGAGGAGCCGCCGGCTCTGCACGCCGATCAGCGTCGTGTCGGTCGAGAGCGAGGTGCTCTCGGCAATGACGACGTTGAGGTAACTGACGGTCCCGGCCCGGTACTGGTTCTCGGTGGCGCGCAGCGTCTCGCGTGCGGCGGTTGCGGCACGCTGTGCCGCCGCCTCCTCGTCGGCCAGGCCGTGGAGCGAGGACAGCGCATCCTCGGCATCCTGGAGCGCCTGCAGCACGGCCTGGCGGTACACCGCAACGGTCTCGTCGTACGTCGCGCGGGCAGCCTTGTTCTGCGCGTAGATCGCCCCGCCGTCGAACAGCGTCGCGACCGCCGATGGCCCCACGCTCCAGAACCGGAATGGCGCCGAGAAGATGTCGGTCCACTGCGAGCGCTGGTAGCCGTCGGTGCCGCCGAGCGTCAGGGCCGGGAACCACGCGGAGCGCGCGACGCCAATCTGTGCATTCGCCGCCTTGACGCGCCGCTCGGCTGCCGCGACGTCGGGCCGGCGCTGCAGGAGCGTCGCCGGCAGCACGGGCGGCACCGCCGGGAGCGAGGGCAGCGCCGTCACGGGCGCAATCGTCAGCTCCTCCGGCGTCTTGCCGGCGAGCGTCGCGATGGCGTGCTCGAGCGTCGCGCGCTGTACGGTGAAGTCGGCGTCCTGCGTCTCGGCCTGCGCGAGCGTCGCCTCGGCCTGCGTGACGTCGGTACTGGCGGCGACTCCCGCCCTGTAGCGGTTCCGGGTGATCTCGAGCGAGCGCTTGTAGCCGACGACCGTGCGCGCCAGGTTGTCGCGCTGCACGTCGAGCGCGCGCAGCTGCACGTAGCTCTGCGCAAGCGTCGCCGCGATCGACAGCCGCGCTGCCGCGAGGTCGTTCTCGCTCGCCTGCGCGCTCGACTTCGACGACTCGAGCTGGCGGCGCAGGCGTCCCCAGAGATCAATCTCCCAATCGGCCGTCGCAGAGACCCGGTCGACCTTGGAGTTGACGCCGCTCGGGGCGGGGGTCGTGCCGGTGCCGGCGGTGCCCCCGACGATGCCTGAGCCGCTGTAGCTCTTGGTCGAGCTCGCATTCGCGGTGACCTGCGGAAAGAGCGCCGCGCGGGATCCCGTGACGCCGGCGAGCGCGACGCGATACGACGCCTCCGCCTGCGCGATCGTCTGGTTCGAGTGCTCGGCGCTCGCCTCCAGATCGTCGAGGACGGCGTCGTTGTAGGCCTTCCACCAGGGACCGCGCGGCAGGTCATCGGCCGGCGTCGCCGGCTGCCAGGCTTCCTTGAACGCATCCGGCGCAGGGGCCGACGGGCGGTGGTAGTTCGGGCCGACCGCGCAGCCGGCGCCGAGCGCGAGGGTCGCCAGTGACAGGAGCTTCAAGCGCATCAGCCATTCTCCAGCGCGGGTTGCGCATGAACTCGATTTCGACCCGACCCGAGCGCGCGCAGCCGCAGGCGATCGAAGAAGAGGTAGACGACCGGCGTCGTGTACAGCGTCAGCATCTGGCTCAGCAGCAGCCCGCCGACGATCGCAATGCCAAGCGGCTGGCGCAGCTCCGCGCCATCGCCGGTGCTGATCGCGAGCGGCACCGCGCCCGCCAGCGCGGCGACCGTCGTCATCATGATCGGGCGGAAGCGCTGCACGGAGGCCTGCTGGATCGCCGCGCGCGGTTCCATGCCCTC
>CAYNCY010000183.1:0-1075 GCA_964395195.1 uncultured Steroidobacteraceae bacterium | reverse complement strand
GCGCGCTCGATCGCGGCCGAGGCCTGCGACATCGAGGTGCCGGCCGGCAGGTTGTAGGAAATCGTCGAGGCGGCGAACTGGCCCTGGTGGTTGACGGCAAGCGCGGTGTTGGTCGGGGCGAACTTCGCGATCGAGCCGAGCGGCACCTGGCTCGCCGACTGCGCAGGTCCCACCGCGAGTGCGGTCGTCGAGGCATTGACGCCGACGCCCGATACGACCGTCGAGCTCGTCAGCGTGTTGCCGGTGACCACGCCGGTACCGGCGACGATGCCACCGAAGTTGGCGCTGGTCGTCGTCGTGCCGCCGCCGGCCGAGTTGCCGCCGCTGCCCGGCAGGTACACGACGTTGAGCGAGCCCGGGTCCTGCAGGAACTGCGGCGCCGCCTCCATGATCACGTAGTACTGGTTGAGCGCGTTGTAGATCGTCGCCACCTGGCGCTGGCCGTACCAGTCGTACAGCACCGAGTCGATCGTGCGCATCGTGAGGCCGAGGCGCGAGGCCTGGTCGCGGTCGATGGTCAGCGTCGTCTGCAGTCCCTTGTCCTGGGCGTCGGTGTTGACGTCGGCGAGCTCGGGCAGGTTCGCGAGCATGGCGCGGAGCTTCGGCTCCCAGGTGCGCAGGTCATCGAGCGAATCGGCCTGCAGCGTGAACTGGTACTGCGCGTTCGAGGCGCGACCGCCGGAGCGGATGTCCTGCGCCGACTGCAGGTACAGGCTCGCGCCCGGCTCGTGAGTCAGCGGGTAGCGGAGCCGGTTGATGACGTCGTCCGCCGTGCCCTTGCGGTCGGCCACGGGTTTCAGCGCCACGAACATGAAGCCGCCGTTGCGCTGGCCGCCGCCCGTGAATGCGACCACGTTGTCGACGCCCGGGTCCGCCTTCACGATGTCCTCGAAGTGCGTCAGCTTCTCCTGCATCGCCTGGAAGGAGATGCTCTGGTCGCCGACGAGGTTGCCTTGGAGGCGCCCGGTATCTTGCTGGGGCATGAAACTCTTGGGGACAATGATCCAGAAGTAGACATTCAGCCCCACCGTGCCGAGCAGGACGGCGAGCATCACCAGGCGGTGGGCCAGCGCCC
>CAYNCY010000182.1:0-7229 GCA_964395195.1 uncultured Steroidobacteraceae bacterium | reverse complement strand
AGCACCATGAACGGCAGGTAGGAGTAGACGATGCCGAGGTACACGGCGAAGGTCGTCCGCATGATCTTGAGCGGATGGTCGATGACGCCGAGCCAGAGGAGCGCCGCGTTCAGGAGGCCGTTGTCACGGATGATGCCCTCGAGGGCATAGACCCTGAGCAGGAACGATGTCCAGAATGGCAGGATGATGACCAGCATCAGGATGCCCTGGGTCGCCTTCGAGGCACGCGCCATCGCGTAGGCCATCGGGTAGCCGATCAGGAGGCACACCAGCGTCGAGAAGAACGCGGTCTTCAGCGAATAGAGGTAGGAAACCGCATAGACTTCGTCGTTGAGGAGATAGGCGTAGTTGCGCAGGCTCGGCGTCAGACGCAGGTGATGGTCGGCCGTGATCTGCCAGACCTCGCTGAACGGCGGGATCCTGAGCGCGGCCTCGGCGAAACTGATCTTGAGCGCGAAGGCGAACGGGATGAGAAAGAACACCAGCAGGAACACGAGCGGCGGCAGGATGATGAGCCAGCGCCCGTGGCGTTCGACGAGGCGCGAGAGCGGGGACCGAATGCCCGCCGGACGGCCCGTCCCCGCCGGCATGTCTGCCACGTGCTGCATTCCGCTGTCCACCCCCCAGGACCGCTGATGCGGCCGGCGGCACGAGTCTGCCCGAGGGCCTCGCAATCCGGAAGGGCGCCCGACGCCGGGCGCGACCGGCCATGACCCGCCCCGGCGCCGAGCGTGGCCGTCGACCGCCCGCCCCGGCCCGTCCGCGGGCGTCGCGGGAGCGCCAGCGCCAGCGGCTGATCGACGCCTGCATCTCGGCGCTGCACGTCTACGGCCCCTCGAACACGACCGTCGAGAAGGTGGTCGCGATCGCGCGGATGTCGCCCGGCATCGTGCGCTTCTACTTCGAGTCGAAGGCCGCGATGCTGGTCGCTTCGCTCGAGTACCTGGCCGCCGAGTTCGAGGACCTCCTGATCGTGCCGGTCGGCCTCATGCGGGCGACGCCCTTCGCGGCGCTCGAGCGGCTGGTCGAGATCTACCTCGGTCCCGAGATCGCGAGCGCCCGCAAGGTCTCGGTGTGGTACTCGTTCTGGGGCGAGGCAAGCTCGCGCCAGGAATACTTCGACATCTGCGGCACGCGTGACGAGCGCTTCGAGCTCCTCGTGCGCGAGCTCATCGGGCGGCTCATCGAGGAGTCCCAGGCCCGCCACCTCGATGCCGACGCGATCGCGCTCGGCCTCATCGGCGTCCTCGAGGTGCTCTGGCAAAGCTACGCCTTCCAGACCGAGTCGACGATCGACCGGGCAGGTGCCCGACGCCGCGCCATGGCGTACCTGCGCTCGGTCTTCCCGCGACACTTCCCGATGGGGCCACCCGGGCGGGCAGAGCACGAACTGCCGGCGGGCGCCTACCACAATGCCGCGCTCCTCGAGGCCGAGCGGCGCGAGCTCTTCCACGGCAGCTGGCAGTTCATCGGCCTCGAGCGCGAGCTCGGCGCGCCCGGCGACTACCTCGCGCTCGATGGCCCGGGCGCCCAGGCGCTCCTCGTGCGCCAGCCGGGTGGCGCGTTGCGGGCATTTCAGAACGCCTGCGGCCATCGGCCGCATGCGTTGAGCACCGCACGCTCGGGACGCTTCGCTGGCGCCATCGAGTGCAAGGTGCACGGCCGGCGCTACTCGCTCGCCGGCGAGCCGCTCGAGCCCGCGCACGGCCCGGCACTGCGCGATCTCGAACTCGCGGCGGTTGGCGAATTCCTCTTCGTGCGCGCCCCGAGCGATTCGAACGCGGACGTTGCGGCACCGGCTCCGCTCGCCGCCTTCGCGGCCGAACGGCTCGGGCTCGCTCCCGCCGCACGGATCACCGAGCTCGAAGTCGCCGCCGACTGGAAGCTCCTGGTCGAACACTGGCTCGAGGATCCGGCCGGCGAACGGGTCCCGGCCGCTGACGGCGGCTTCGAAACGAGCGGCGCGATCGACCCGGGTAGCCGCCTCAGCGAGCGCGCGTACCGCGCATGGCTTCCGGCCGATGCGCCCCCGCGCTGGCAGCGAAGCGTCGTCCTGCCGAACCAGCTCATCGAGCTCGCACCCGGACGGGTCGCGGTGCTCCAGGTCCTCCCCGTCGCGGCCGGCCGCGCGCGGCTGCGCAGCTTCGCGTTCCAGCCGGCACGGCCGGACCGGACCGAGCGCGCCCTCGCCTACCTTGCCGAGCGCCTCGCGCGCGTCCGGGAGCGCGAGGCCGCCGCGCTCGCGAGCGCGGTGCAGAAGGGCCTCGAGGCCCCCGGCCCCAAGCCGGCGCCGACCGGCGAGGTTCCCGCGCCGCTGGCCGATTTTCGAATTAAAATCGCGCGCCTGCTTCCAGCCGCGCTGCAACACTCCGGAGATTCGCCATGAGCACCGCCCTTTCGACCCGTGACTGGCATTCCCGCGCGGGCGCCATCCAGTACGCCACCGGCCACTTCATTGATGGCGAGCACGTCGCCGGCGGCAAGGGCGCGCGATTCACGGTGACGAACCCCGCGACCGGCGCGCCCCTCTGCGAGGTCGCCGCCGGCACGGCGGAGGACATCAACCGGGCGGTCGCCTCGTGCCGCAAATCCTTCAAGGCCGGCGTCTGGCGCCACATGGCGCCGCGCGATCGCCTCGCGGTGCTGCAGCGCCTCGCCGGGCTCATCGAGGCGAACGCGGAGCGCTTCGCCCTCCTCGACACGCTCTGCATGGGCAAGCCCGTGCGCGACATGCTCGCGAGCGACGTGCCGGCGGCCGCGCAGACCTTCGCCTACTTCGCGGAGCTCTCGGACAAGATCGACGGCTCGGTGACCTCGACCGCGGTCGATGCGTTCCACTACATCCTCCGGGAGCCGCTCGGCGTCGTCGGGTGCATCGTGCCGTGGAACTACCCGCTGCTGATGGCGTCCTGGAAGGTGGCTCCCGCGCTCGCGGCCGGCAACTCCGTGGTGCTGAAGCCCGCCGAGCAGTCGCCGCTCTCGGGGCTCGTGCTCGCCGAGCTCTTCATCGAGGCGGGAGGCCCTCCCGGCGTCCTCAACGTCGTCAACGGCCTCGGCGAGACGGCCGGCGCCGCGCTCGCGCTCCACAACGACGTCGCCAAGATCGCGTTCACGGGCTCGACCGAGATCGGCAAGCTCATGCTCGTCTACGCCGGCCAGTCGAACATGAAGCGCGTCAGCCTCGAGTGCGGCGGCAAGTCGCCGCAGATCTTCCTGTCGGACCTGCAGGACCTCGATCGCGCCGTGAGCTACGCGGTCAACGGCATCTACGGCAACATGGGCGAGGTCTGCAATGCCGGCTCCCGTCTCCTGATCGACAAGCCGATCATGGAAGCCTTCGTCGAGCGCTTCGTCGCGACCGGCAAGAACGCGTATCGGGCCGGCGACCCGCTCGATCCCCAGACGAACCTGGGTCCGCTCGTGACGGCCTCGCACCGCAACCGCGTGCTCGACTACATCGGCAAGGGCAAGCGCGACGGCGCGCGGCTCGAGTTTGGTGGCGATGCCCCCGCGCTCCCCGGCAGCTACGTGAACCCGACGCTCTTCTCCGGCGTCAAGAACACCATGACGATCGCCCAGGAGGAGATCTTCGGGCCCGTCGCGGCGGCGATCGAGGTCAACGGCCTCGAGGACGCGCTCAGGATCGCCAACGACTCGATCTACGGCCTGGCGGCGTCTGTCTGGACGCGCGACCTGACGACGGCGCACAAGGCGGTGCGCGGGCTCGAGGCGGGCGTCATCTGGGTGAACTGCTTCGACCACGGTGACATGACGCAGCCCTTCGGTGGCTACAAGCAGTCGGGACAGGGGCGCGACAAGTGCCTCGAGAGCCTGATCGGCTACACGCAGACGAAGTCGGCCTGGATCCACCTCGGCTAGCCAGCCCGCTGGCGCCGCGGCCGCCGCTGCTCAGCTGCGGCCGAGCTCCGCGCGCAGCCACGCGTGCAGGCGGTAGACGTCGTACTCCTCGGGCATCAGCACGCCGTGGGCGTGCCGCGCGGAGCGTAGCCCGCGCTGGTTGAGCTCGCACACCGCGCCGTCCTCGGTCATCACCTGCGCGGAGAACTCGCAGGCCTTCTGAATGTTGACGGCAGGGTCGGCGAGCGTCTCGCGCGGGAACAGCCACTCGATGCTGAGCTCGGTCTCTTCGGGCCCGAGCGGGAGGATCCGCGAGGAGCGCACGTGGTCGACGTGCAGCACCAGGTAGTGCGAGGGCAGGCTCGTCACGTAGTGGTAGCCGAGCCGCTTCTCCTCGGCCGAGAGTCCCGGGAACTCGTGGCCGAGTGAAAGGCCGTCGACCGACCAGGTCGCGGCGCCGCCGCGCAAGCCGCCCTTGTAGAGCGGATCCGCCTCGCCCGCGTGCGCGC
Source organism: uncultured Steroidobacteraceae bacterium (assembly GCA_964395195.1). Classification (GTDB taxonomy): domain Bacteria; phylum Pseudomonadota; class Gammaproteobacteria; order Steroidobacterales; family Steroidobacteraceae; genus CAIKZZ01. The sequence continues at coordinate 2,862 of CAYNCY010000182.1, read as the reverse complement.
GCCAGTTCGGGTCATCGCGCTCTTCCATGATCCCGCGCCGGTAGATCGGCACGAGGCTGCTGAGGGCCGGATGCACGTTCGGGCAGTGCAGGCACTCGTTGTAGTTCTCCCAGAAGATCTTCCAGTTGCACTTGATGCGCTTCGTCAGCTTGTGGCCGACCACGAGCGCTTCGAGCGGCCAGTGGAGCGCGGTCTCGGTGTTGGCGTTGAAGTTCTCGCTGAAGCCGTGCGCGGGATCGCCGAGGTTCACGTACAGGAAGCCCCGCCAGTCCTTGAGCGGCACCGAGTAGAGCTTGGTCTCGCCGGTCGCGACGTGGTGCGGCCGCCCAGCCGAGGGGATCCGCGCAAGATCGCCGTTCAGGCGGTAGCTCCAGGCGTGGTACGGGCAGGTGATCGACTTCGCCGGCAGCTTGCCGGCGGGCTCGGGGCACAGCATGGCGCCCCGGTGGCGGCAGGTGTTGAAGAACGCGCGCAGCGTCCCGGTCTCGTCGCGCACCACGAGAATCGGTTGCGTGCCGATCGTGAAGGTCCGGTAGGAGCCGGGCTCCGGAATCGTGTCGGCACGGCCGAGGTACACCCAGCTGCGATACCAGATCCGCTCGAGCTCGAGCGCGAACTGCGCCGGATCGTAGTACCAGCTGCTCGGCAACGAGTGCTCGAGCTGCTTCAAGCCGTAGAACTCGCCCGTCGTGGGGTCCGCCTTCACCTCCGCGCTCATCGGCCCTCCTCCGCGCGTGTCAGGCGAAACGAGCGGGCGCCGTCGGCAGCCGCACCTCGGGAATCGCCTCGCGCAGCAGGTCGTGGAAGCCGTGCATCCACGTCTCGAGCGAGGACAGCGGTCCCGGCGTGTAGCTTGGCGAGGCGAGGCCGCGCTGCACGCGCTCGCACAGGAAACGGTCCTCGTCGTTGACGCCCGCGTTGATCCGGTTGCTGAGGGCGCGCAGCACGCGCATCTCGCGACGCTCGTCCGGCAGCGCGTAGATCGCGTAGCGAATCGCGCATTTGCCGGGCCCGAGCGGCAGCAACTGGAAGAAGTCCATCAGCTCCGGGTACACGTCGATGCCGAGGTTCGGCAGCATGCTGTAGAAACGCCAGCAGCGCGAGTGCGTCTCGGGCAGGTGCTTGATCGTCGGGCCGACCAGCTTCTGGTAGAAGCGCTCGCTCCATTTCGAGGACGGCTGGTCGCGCAGCCAGCTCGTGCCGCGTGCGATGCCATTGGCGCCCATCTGGTCCTCGTAGTCGGGCGTGAACATCCGGTTGAGCCCCGGGTGTCCGATCGGCACGTGGTAGGACTCGAGGTAGTTGTCCATCGCAACCTTCCAGTCGACGTCCCAGGTCTCGCAGGAGAGCGGCACGAGCGGCACCATCTCCTCGAAGCGGTAGGGAGCGAGCTCCTCCATGAACGGCGCGAAGCGCTCCTTGAGCGGCGGCGGGTTCGTGCCGAGGCACACCCAGACGAAGCCGAGCGCGACTTCCGTGTGCACTTTCTTGAGGCCGTACTCGGAGCGCTCGAGCCCCGGGAAGGAGTCCTTGCTGGGCACGCCGACCAGCGAGCCCTCGTAGTTGTACGACCAGCCGTGGTACGGACACACGACGGTACCCGAGCAATGGCCGGTGCCATCGAGAAGCCGCGCGCCGCGGTGCCGGCAGACGTTGTGGAACGCCCGGATGCCCATCGAGCGGTCGCGGATCACGACGATGCTGTCGACGCCGAAGTCGAGCGTCGCGAAGTCACCCGACTTCGGGATCTGGTTCACGTGGCAGGCGATCTGCCAGCTCGGGCGGATGATCCGCTCGAGCTCGAGGCGGGTCATTTCGGGGTTGTTGTAGATCCACGCCGGCAGGGCGCGGGGTGCCGCCGCCGCGTGGGTCCGATCCACCTCAAGCGCCACTGACGATGCCACGTTCCGGCTCCCCGCGTGCTTATACGTCCGTTCAATCTACGCCTCCGGCGGCCCGCCCGGCAAGCGACTTATGTCAAGTCTGTTGATTTGCGGTCGAAAATAAATAGTCAACTTAAACAATGCTATATGAGCGTTTTGACGACGGATTCTTGCGGTCGGGCCGGTAAGCTCCGGATGCTGCAGCGCGATTCGAACATTTGCTATATGACCATATAAATTTCGTGGACGCGCTCGCTTGCGGATGGTAGCGTCCCTCCCAGAATCGCAGCAGTAAGCGGGGGGAGATCGCTATGGCCCGAAATCTGACCAAGAGCAACGCGCAGTGGCGCCGCGCCGTCACGAAACTGCCGCTCGGCGTTGCCTCGAACTTCCGCTACTGGGGCGAGGACCGCACCATCTACGTGAAGGAAGGTCGCGGCGGTCGCGTCACCGACCTCGACGACAACTCCTACGTCGACTACCGCCTCGGCTACGGCCCGGCGATCCTCGGCTACGCACATCCCGAGGTGGATGCCGCGGCCAGGAAGGGCATGGAAGTGGGCGGGGTGTTCGCGCTCTCGACCGAGCGCGAGTTCACGGTCGCCGAGCGCATCTCGAAGATGGTGCCGGCCGCCGAGCTCGTGCGTTTCTCGAACTCCGGCACCGAGGCGGTGATGGCGGGCTTGAGGCTCGCGCGCGCCTTCACCGGGCGCGATGACTACATCATCCTCGAGGGCGGCTACCACGGGCTCTTCGATGCGGCGATGTGGTACACGCCGATGGAGAAATGGGCCAAGGTCGGCGAGCCTGAGATACACCCGTACAGCGAGGGTATTCCGCTCGGCGTCCGCGGTTTCGCGCACTTCGTCCAGGCGAACGACGCGAACCAGCTCGAGGACACGTTCAAGCGGCACGCCGGCAAGATCGCCTGCATGCTGATCGGGCCCATCATGGGCAACTGCCTCGGCATCGCGGCCGA
>CAYNCY010000181.1:0-7240 GCA_964395195.1 uncultured Steroidobacteraceae bacterium | reverse complement strand
CTCGCGGCAGATGCTGCAGGAGATGGGTCGCGAGCCGACGCCGGAAGAGCTGGCGGTGCGCATGGAGATGCCCGAGGACAAGGTCCGCAAGGTACTCAAGATCGCCAAAGAGCCGATCTCGATGGAGACGCCGATTGGCGATGACGAGGATTCGCACCTCGGCGACTTCATCGAGGACAGCTCCGTGCAGTCGCCGCTCGACTCGGCGACGATGGAGAGCCTGCGCGAGACGACGCACTCGGTGCTCGCGCAGCTCACGCCGCGCGAAGCCAAGGTGCTGCGCATGCGCTTCGGCATCGACCTCAATACCGACCACACGCTCGAGGAAGTCGGCAAGCAGTTCGACGTCACGCGCGAGCGCATCCGGCAGATCGAGGCGAAGGCACTGCGCAAGCTCCGCCATCCGAGCCGCTCGGAGCAGCTGCGCAGCTTCCTGATGGAAGACTGATCAGCCGGCGTAGAGGCGCAGCAGGGTCAGGGCGGCCATGCCGCCCACTATCGCGCCCATCATGCTCTTCGTGCGCCACATGATCAGGCTCGCGACGAGCGCCGCGAGCAGCCGGTAATTGCCGACCGAAAGGTCGGCATGCCCCTCCCGCAGCAGAAGTGCCGGCGCGACGATCGCGCCCAGCACCGCGGCCGGTGCGAACCTGAGCGCCTGCTCGACGAGCGGCGGCAGCGTCAGGCGCGCCCCGAACACCACAAAGCTCCCGCGGGTCACGAAGCCCGAGGCCGTGATGCCGAGGATCGCGAGCCAGGTCGAGAGCTCCGCGCTCACGCCACCCTCCGCCTGATGCGCTCCGCCACGAGCGCGCTCGCGACGCCGCCGAGCGTCGCGAGGACGAGACCGCTGCGCGCCGGCAGTCCGTAGAGTGCGATGCCAAGCGCACCCGCCACGACACAGCCGATCAGCCCGGCGCGGTTCGCGAGCATCGGCACGAGGAGCGCGAGGAGCGCGAGCAGCCCGGCGAAATCGAGGCCCCACTCCGGCGGGATGGCGCCGGCGGCGAGGAGCCCGAGGAACGAGCCGAAGTGCCAGGGAAGAAAGTTCGCGAGCGCGAGGCCGGCGAAATAAGCCGGCCTGAGCGCCGGCTCGTGGCGCATCCCTGAGTGCATGAAGACGACGAAGCTCATGTCACCGATGAGGTAGGCGAGGGCGCTGCGGCGCGCGAGCGGCAGCGGCGCCAACGTCGCCTTGAGCGCGGCGCTGTAGATCACGAAGCGCAGGTTGACCATGACGGCGGTCAGCGTGATCACCCACGCCGGCGCGTGCGCAACCAGCAGCGGCAGCGCCGCGAGCTGCGCCGAGCCCGCATAGGCGACCGTCGACATCACGTAGGACTTGAAGAGGCCGAGTCCCGACTGGGCCATCGCGACCCCGGTGACGAGGCCCCAGGCGATGGTCGGCGCGAAGGTCGGCACCATGTCCCAGAACCCGGCGCGCATCGCGGCGCGCACCGCGCCCGGGGTGATCCCCGACGCCCCCGATCCTCCACCTCGACCGTCAGTACCCAGGTGCCTTCCCCGCGGCGCGAACGCGCGCGCCCGCGGCTGCAACGATACCGGCTGGCGTGGGCGCCGACGAGTCTTGACAGCCCGCGCGCCGACGGAACGACCGCGCCTGGGTGCGGTCACAAAAGAGTGCGCCGCCCGTCGCTTGCCGGCGACGGTGGGCGCGCGATGGACGAATCTTTGCAGAGGCCCGACACAGCCTTGCCCGCGCGCGCGCCGCCCGGCCGCTCGCCGGGACTATGCTGGCTGGCACCGTCCACGGCGATTCATACGGGTGACTGCGATGAGCCACGAAGGACGCGCGATGTGGGAAGGTGACGATCGAGTGTTCCGCAGGGCATCCCGCCGTGCCGGGTCCGGAGCGTGGCGCGGGCTCCTCGGGGCACTCGCCACGGTACTGATCGCGACCGGCTGCTCGCTGCAGGCGGATGTCGCCGCGAACGGCACCGCGGCGGGCAACGTCTCCCACCTCTGGCTCACGGTGAACGAGGTCTGGTTCGCGGCCGCCGCCGACACGGTGCCGGAGGCGACCGCCGGCTGGACCAAGTACGTGCTGCCCGCGCCCGTCACGCTCGACCTCGCGACGATCTCGCAGGCGACGCTTTCCCCGCTCGCGAGCGCGGTGTCGCTGCCCGCCGGCACCTACCGCCAGGTCCACCTCGTCGTTGCCGACACCTCCGATGCGCTCCTCACGAGTGCCCAGACGCTCGGCTTCACGACCAACTCCGGCATCACGCTGACGGATGCGAGCGGCACGACGACGACGGGCGTGCTCGAGTCGCCGGTGCCGAGCAGCGGGATCACGATCCCGACCGACCTCGTGCTCGCCGGCTCCTTCGACCTCGGCAGCTCCTCCTCGAGCACCGACACGGCTGCCACCGCCAGTACGACCGGCGACACGACTGACCCATCGACCGCGACCAGCACCACGACGACCGCGGCCACGTCGGTGCGCACCTCCACGCTCGCGGTCGGCATTGACGCGGCGCGCGACGTGCTGCCGTACACCTACGGCACGACCACTGGCTATCTCCTGAGTGCGATCGCGAGCGTCGCCGACGAGAAGAACTCCGGTGGCATCAGCGGCACCATCGACACCTCCGCGCTCGCGGCCGGCTACGGGCCCGTGGTCGTCAGCGCCGAGATCACCGACGCGACCAACACCCATCACGTCGTCGTGCAGCGGCGCGTCGTCGGACTCGACGGCGCATTCACGCTCTATCCACTGCCGGCGCCGTCCTCGGGCACGACGAACTACGACATCGTGATCAGCTCATCGGGCGCCGACACCGTGATCATCCGCGAGGTGCCGATCAGCGCCGTCGCGGTGACCTCCGCCGTGGTGCTGCAGTCGACGCCGGTCGTGCTGAGCCCGGCCGTTCCCGTGTACGCGAACCTCGGTGCACAGCTCCCGCTCCTGCCGGGCGGCTCGCGCGTGCTGTTCTACCAGACCATCGCGGCGAGCGGCGAGCTGCCCTACGTCGTCGACGGCACGGCGGTCGACATCGTCTCGCGGCGCCTGCCCGGCAACGCCTTCGCGCTCAGCAACGGCCCGGTGGTCGTCGGCAACTATGCCTCCGGCGGCGCCATCTCGTTCTCGACGCTGGCGCCGGTCGAGGGCGAAGGCGGCTACGTGGTCGGGACGGAGGGTCTGTATCGGGCGGATCAGCTCGGGAGGACGCCGAGCGTGATCAACGGCACGAGCACGGCTCCGACCCCGGTCCTGGCGCCCTATCCGCTGGTCGCCGCGGGCGGCGTCGCCGGCACGCTGGCGCTCACCCTGACCTCGCCGGCCGGGGAGTTCGACTCCGGGTTCGTGGTCGTCGTCGCGGGCGGTCGCATCGTCGATGCGGCCAACGTCGGCGCGATCCTGCTGACTGGCAGCGGCACGGTCAACTTCACGAACCTGCCGGCCGGCAGCGGACTCGCATCGAGCGCGGGCGTCCCGTACCAGATCGCGGTCCGCGCGTGGAACTCGAACTCGGCGACGAGCAGTTTCGTCCGCGTCGCCTCGACGACGAGCGTGGTGCTCGGGAACTCGGGCGGCGCGAGCGTCGCCCTGCAACTGCCCTGAGGATCGGCATCCGCGGCGCCGGGCGCCGCGGATGTCCTTGCGGCGCGAGTCCCTCGCCCGCTAGAACGCGACCGCAGGTCCCGTGGCGCTACCGGCCGTCGACTGCTCGAAGATCACGAAGACGGATCTGCCGAAGAAGAACGGCAGGCCGAAGTCCAGCGAGCTGGCGAAGGTGCCGAGGTTGCCGGCGAGCCCGCCAAAGGCCGTGACCGTGGCACCCGCCTCATTGAGGTTCTGCACCGTGAAGTTCGCCGCATGGGTTGCGCTGTTGGTGCCCGTGATGGTGGCGTCGATCGTCGTGTCCGTGGCCGGGCAGTAGAACGACGTGTTGGGGCTCGCGCACGTTGCCAGCGTCGGCGTCGTGACGTTCGGGAAGAAATAGCCGTTCGAGCCCGAGTCGATGAAGCTGTGCGGGAGCGAGTTGCCGCTCAAGGTCGCGCCGAACTCACCGGTGCCCGTATCCACGGTGAACACCGTTGCGGTCCCGGGGATCGCGTTGTTGGCCTGGGTCGCGACACCGAAAACCAGCGTGCCTGCGACATTGGTACCACCCGCTCCGGTCACTGGCGGCAGCTGGATCACGACGCCGTTGTTGTCGGTCGCGAACTTGCCGACCGGGTTCGGCAGCTGCTCGGTCAGGGCCGCGGCGTAGCCCGCGCAGGCGCTCGCCGTGCAGTCGGCGTAGGCGGTTCCATCGCCCGGGCAGGCCGACCCGCAGTCCTGCAGGAAGACGCTGAGGCCCACGATGCCGTTCGCGCCGAACGCGGCGACGGTGTCCTCCTCGGTCGGGCCACCCGGCCCGTTCAGGCAGTTGGCGGGCGCGAGCGAGGCGGGCACGCTGGAGTCTCCGATCACCTGGATCGAGACGCCCGCGACCGACTTGCCACCGATCGTGACGTCGGCCGACTTGATCGGGCCCCAGCTGTAGCCGTCACCGAACTGCGTGCACTCGACCAGCGAGTGGCCGGCGCCGGCAGTCGTCGTCTTTGCGGTGAGCGCGGCGGCGAGCGAGGTGTTCAGGACCTCCGACAGCACGCGCACGCCGGTCGAGCCCGTGTCGACCTGCATGTGATCGACGACCTGGCAGTTCGTGGTGCTGCCGGGTGCGCAGATCGTCACCGACACGTACAGGATGTTGAGCGCGGGGTTAGCGAGCGCGGCGGGGCCTGCGTCGACAAGTCCCGCGACCGTATTCGTGGTTGCGCCGCTCGAGGCCCCCGTACCCACCAGCGAGACGGTGTTCGGGCTCGAGGCCGCGTTCGAGGCGATGCTGAGCGTCCCCGACTCGCCACCCACGGTGATGGGGGTGAAGGTCACGTTGACCGTGCAGGTGCCGGCAGCGGCGACGCTGCTGCAGTCGTTGGTTTGGGCGAAGTCCCCGGCATTCGTGCCGGAGAAAGTCACGCCGCTGATGACGAGCGCGGCGTTGCCTGAATTGGTGACCGTGATGGTCTGCGCGGCACTCGTCGTGCCGTCGGTCTGGCTGGTGTAGCTGAGCGAGGTCGCGCTCAAGGACACGGCCGGAGCCATGGTCTGCGAGCCGAGCGATCCGCCGCCACCACCACCGCAGCCCACCATGGCGAGCGTCGCCGCGAATGCGAGCAATGGCATCGACCGAAATCCAGGTGCGCGTGTGTTCATGTTCGTGTCTGCCTTGATGCCGCGGGGGTTAGCGCAGGTCGGCGCGGCTGACGCCGGCCGGGAGCGCGGTGGGCAGGAGTGCCGATCCCTGCCAGCCACGAGGCAGTCGCATCACGGTGACCGCGAGGTCTGCCTCGTTGACGACGGCGACGTGGTGGTTGCTGAGGCGGCTGCGTGCGGCATAGAAGTGCGCGGCGTGCGTGCCGAGGAGCGCGCTCACGTCCGGCGAGCGCGGCCCTTGCCAGCTGACCGCAAACACGCGTCCCGCGCGGTCCACGTATTCGCGCAGCCGCATGCCGTCCGGCGTCGTCGACTCGTGCAAGTCATAGGCGGCGAAGGGCGTCACCAGGCGCGTGGCCTTGATCGAGGCGCTGTCCTTCGCGACCGAGGCGACATCGCCACCGAGCGCTGCGTGTGCGGGCGCTGCGAGCGCGACTCCGAGAAGCGCAATGGCCGGGAGGCCTGCGCGGATCAGCATCGTCGACATGATTCTCTCCTTCGCGTTCGAAGCGGTCGTGATCGCAGGCTCAGCGCACCGTGTAGCCACGGCCCTCGAGGCACGCGCCGTCGGCGCGCGCATAGTCGCCGCGCTTGCGCGCGACCTGGTCGGGCGCGACGCCGCCGCCATCGCGCGTCGGGTCGAATCCTGTCTGCTCGGCGGCCCAGCGGTGGCACTCGTACTTGTCGGTCGCCTGCTGCTCGGGCGACTGGCCGTTCTTCGGATAGATGAAGACGCCGTCGCCGCCGGCGGCCGGCGGTGGCGACGGGGCCGGCGCGGTCGCGCCGTTGGGATCGACACCGCCCGGCGGGTCGACGACCTGGAAGCCGCGCAGCGAGGAATTGAAGACGTAGTACGTGTCGTTGGCGTAGTAGTACTGCACGCCGCCCATCGTCACGGTCGTGAAGAACGGCGGCAGCACGTCGACGAGGATGCCGACGGGCGGGGCAATCACGATGAAGCGCGGGCCCTCGGCGCGGTACCAGACGCCGCCGTGGAACCAGTAGCGGCCGCCGCTGAAGCGCACCGAGTAGGCGCCTCGCGGTACGGCGGTCACGACGACCCCGCGGTCGAGGTAGCTGTGGTTGTGCTGGTGGCGCGCATCGATGTGCTCGTGGCGCTCGGTGGGTTCACGCGGTTCCGCGCGCGCGGCGGTACCGACGAGCGCAAGTGCGGCGAGGAAAGCCCACAGAAGGGGGGTGGTGTGCCTGGCCATCGTCTCTCTCCGTTTCCCGGCGCCCGTGGTGGTGGCGATCTCACGGGACCTTCGGCGTTGGTCGCTGCGCCGGTCGCTTCGCGACACGAAACCGCTACTCCAGGGCCCCGGAATTCAAGCATCGACCGACGCAGGCTGCGCGTGCCGGCGTCGCACTCTGTTAACGCCGCCGAGGCTCCTGCGTGCACGGTGCGCGCCGTGCCCTCGGTATGTCCATCGCTGACAATTCGTTGACGCGGTCCTTGCCGGGATCGGCGCGATGACCGGAATTTGTCGCCGCGCGGCGACGCACTCCGCTCAGTGCGGGCCCGGCACCGGTGGCCCCTCCGGCGGCGGCGCTGCAATCTCGCTCGCCGTCGCGCGGCGGTAGATGGAGTGGATCTTCACCGTCTTGACGCCCTGCGCACTGAAGTCGACCTCGGTGGCGAGCTGGTCGTGGGAGACGCGCCTGAAGCTCTCGAGGATGCTGAGCCGGGTGCCGCCGGTGCTCTTCACCAGGAAGGTCGCCCCGTTCCAGCCTGCGCGGACGATGCGCGAGCCGAAGCGGTCGTTGACGCTGAAGGGTTCATCGTCGCCCGGCTGGAAGCTGCGCCGGCGGTCGCCCTGCGTGACCGTGACGAGCGCCGGCTGCATCGCGAGGTCGAGCCGGGGCGCCGGCAGCGCGAAGGCGCGGACGTAGTCGCCGGCGCTGCCGCGCCCCCAGGCCGGCAGGACCGCGGGGCCGAGCGAGGGATCGTACTGGCTGGCGGTGGTGTTGCTCGTGTCGCGACCGCGGCCGCCGCGACGCTGCCCGCCATTT
>CAYNCY010000180.1:0-7316 GCA_964395195.1 uncultured Steroidobacteraceae bacterium | reverse complement strand
CCTACGGCGTCGCGCTCGCCGAAGTTGCGGGCCACACGATGCTCAGGCTCGCGAACGCCGACCTGCTGCCGTTCCGCCAGCAGGAATTCGCGACGTCGGTCTCGCGCTATGTCGATGAGCTCGATGCGCTCGCGAGCCGCCTGCGCGCCCAGACCGCGCAGAACGAGAAGCTGATCGACCAGCATCTCTTCGAGCTCGGCGCCGAGCGCCTCGATCCCGTGGGCCCCCCGCCGCGCGAGGCGCCGGTGCCGTTCATCAACCTGGCGCCCCTCAGGAACGCGGCCGCGGCTCTCGCGGTCAGCGCACGCGAGCTCGATGAGCGCTACACGACCGCCATCGTCGGCGGCGAGGGGCTGCCGCACGAGCGCCTCGTCGCCGTGAACGCGGACCTGAGGCGCGCCGAGCAGGCGCTCCTCTCGAGCGCGGGGCTCCCCGGCCGCGGCTGGTACCGGCACATGGTGTACGCGCCCGGCCTCTACACGGGCTACGGCGCGAAGACGTTGCCGGCCGTGCGCGAGGCCATCGAGGAGCGGCACTGGGCGGACGTACCCGATCAGGTCACGGCGACCGCCGCCGCGATCGATGCCTACCGCGCGGTGCTCGACGCCGCTGCCGCGAAATTGCACTGAGGAGAGCGCGATGTCAGAGATTCTCGTGCCCGTCTCGCCGGGCGAAGTCCTCGACAAGATCACGATCCTGAGGATCAAGGTCGCCCGGATCACGGACGCCACCAAGCTTGCGAACGTGCGCCTCGAACTCGACGTGCTCGAGAAGACCTGGCGCGTCTCGCCCTACGGGAAGGCCGACGTCGCCCGGGACGAGGCGGCGCTGCACGCGGTCAACGAACGGCTGTGGGACATCGAGGACCGGATCCGCGACCAGGAGCGCGCCCAGGACTTCGGCAAGGTCTTCATCGACCTCGCGCGCGCGGTCTACATCGAGAACGACGAGCGGGCGGCGATCAAGAAGCGCATCAACGTTGCGCTTGGCTCGACGATCGTCGAGGAAAAGAGCTACGCGAAGTACCGCTGAACGCGGACTTCAGCCCGCCTGGCGCGCCCGCGTCAGGAAGAACTGCGCGCCGCAGTAGGGGCACTTCGACTCCCCGGTCGCCTCGATGGCGAGGTAGACCCGGGGGTGCGAGTTCCAGAGGTACATGCCCGGCATCGGGCAGCTGAGCGGCAGGTCCGCCTCCGTCACCTGGTAGCGGTGCTCGGCGTTCGGCTGGATCAGGCTCGGATCGTTGACGATCGGGGCGGCCATGGACGTCTCTGGGTGGGCGTAGCTCGGATTATAGCGGAGCGCCGGCCGGCGCCGCGTGGCCCGAGTTGAGCGTCTCGCCCCGCACCATCACCGCATCCCAGACCGCGACCACCGCCGCGCGCGTCGCGGCGTGGGGCGCCGCCGGAACGACCGGCCGCCCCTGCTCGAGCGACAGGCGGTGGATCAGCCGGCGGTAGCCGCGGTAGGCATCGACCAGGCGGTCGACGATGGCGTGATCGACGAGCGCGGCGGAGCCGGCCGACTCGAGCTGGCGGATCGTGTCCGGAAAGGTCACGAGCGCCGGGTACCGGTCGCAGGCGGAGAGCACCCAGTACTGGGCGAGGAACTCGATGTCGGCGACGCCGCCCGGGTCCTGCTTCAGGTCAAACTCCCCGGCCGCCGCGCGCGACAGCTCGCGGCGCATGCGATCGCGCATGCCCCGCACATCCTCGCGCAGCGTGTCGCGGCGCACCCCGGTGCACAGCAGATCGACGCGCGCCGCCTCGAACGCCGCGCGGATCGTGGGTGTCCCCGCGACCGCACGCGAGTGCAGCAGCGCCTGGTGCTCCCACGTCCACGCCTCGCTCTTCTGGTAGTCGATGAAGGCATCCACCTGCGTCATCAGCATGCCGCCCTTGCCGCTCGGCCGCAGGCGCATGTCGACTTCGTAGAGCCGGCCGGCCGCGGTGTGCACGGAGAGGAGGTGGACGATCTTCTGGCCGAGGCGCAGGAAGAACACCGCGTTGTCGATGACCTTCGGGCCGCTCGTCTCCTGCGCCTCGCCGCGCGAGTCGTGCAGGAACACGATGTCGAGGTCCGAACCGTAGCCGAGCTCGTGGCCGCCGAGCTTGCCGTAGCCAACCGCCGCGACACCGCACACGCGCCGCTCGGTGCCGGCCCCGCAGAAGGGCTCGCCGTAGAGCAAGGTCACGGCGCGCCAGGCGTGCGCCATCGCCCACTCGAGGATGAGCTCGGCGACGTCGGTGAGGCGATCGCTGACCTGCATCACGGGGAGGCGCCCGGTCAGGTCGAAGAGCGCCACGCGGAACACCGCCGCGCGCTGGAACTGCCGGAGCGCCTCGATGCTGCGCTCTTCATCGTCCGGGTCCGCCTCGCGCCGCAGCTCGATCTCCCGCGTGAGCTCGGCGCGGGACGGCGGCTCGTCGAAAAGCCGCTGGTCGACGAGCTCATCGAGCAGGAGCGGGAACGCCGCCACCTGGGCCGGCAGGAAGCTGCCGAGCGAGCAGATCTCGACGAGCCGCGCGAGCGCGAGCGCGTTCTCGTTGAGGAGCGCGAGGTAGGCAGTGCGTGCGCCGATCGCCTCGATGACGCTGAGCGCCCGGCGCACCGTCTCGGCCGGCGCCGGGTGGCGCGCGGCCGCGGCGAGCAGGCGCGGCAGGAGCGCGTGCAGGCGCCGCCGCCCGGGCTCATCGAGCCGCCGGTAGTAGCCCGAGGCCTTGAGCCCGGCGAGCAGCGTCGCCACCCCGGCCGCCTCGGTGAGCCCGAGTGCGCCGAGCGCGGGCTCGAGCTCGGCACTCGCGACGAGCCCGCTGAAGGCCGACTCGAAGTCCCCGGCTGCAGGGGGCGCGGCGCCGCCGCCGGCGAGCACGAGCTGCGCGAAGTGCCGCGCAACGGTCTCGCGCTCAACCTCGAGTGCGCTGCTCAAGGCGGCCCAGTCCGCGTAGCCCATCGCGGCGACGAGCGCGAGTCGCCGGCGCGGGTCGGTCGGCAGGAGGTGCAGCTGCTCATCCCTGAACATCTGCAGCCGGTTCTCGAGCCGGCGCAGGAAGTCGTAGGCGCCCGTGAGCTCCCGCACGGCCGCCTCCGGCAGGAGCTTCTGGCCGGCGAGTCGCGGCAGCACCGTCAGCAGCGAGGCGGGCCTCAGGCGCGGGTCACCGCCGCCGCGCACGAGCTGCAGTGCCTGCACGATGAACTCGATCTCGCGAATCCCCCCGCGGCCGAGCTTCACGTTGTCGTTGAGATCGCGCCGCTCGACCTCGCGGCTGATCAGCGCCTTCATCTCGCGGAGCGACTCGATCACGCCGAAGTCGAGGTAGCGACGGAACACGAACGGCCTGACGACGTTGTCGAAGAGGAGCGCGTAGTCCTCGGCGCCCGTGATCGCGCGCGCCTTGACCCAGGCATAGCGCTCCCAGTCGCGGCCGTGCTCCTGGAGATACCCCTCGAGCGCGGCGAAGCTCGAGACGAGGGGACCGGAGTCGCCGAACGGCCGCAGGCGCATGTCGACGCGGTACACGAAGCCGTCGACGGTCGTCGCATCGAGGAGCTGGATCACCTTCTGGCCGAGCCGCGTGAAGTACTCGAAATTGTCGACTGAGCGGGCCCCGTCCGTCTCGCCGCTCTCCGGGTACAGGAAGATGAGGTCGACGTCGGAGGAGAAGTTGAGCTCCCAGCCGCCGAGCTTGCCCATGCCGACGACGATCAGCGTTTGCGCGCGACCGGCGGCATCGCGCGGCACGCCGTAGCGTTGGCTCTGCAGGCGCGTCGCGAAGGCGTGCGCGACCCGGATCGCGCCGTCCGCGAGTGCGGCCAGCGCGCCGAGCGTGGCCCGGGTGTCATCGAGCCCGGTGAGGTCGCGCCAGGCGATGCGCGCGAGCGCGCGGCGCCGCGCCCGACGCAGCTCCGCCATGAAGAGCGTCTCGTCCTCGAGGCTCGCGGCGGGGGCGAAGGGTTCCGGGTCGAGGCGGTCGGGCTCGCGCACGAGCTCGGGATCCGCGATCAGCGCATCGCGCACGAACTCACTCGCGAGCAGCACCCGGCGCAGACGCTCACCGTCGCCGGCCGGCGTCGCGCCGGCGGCGGCGAGCCGCTCGAGCGCGCTCGCCACGACGGCATCGCCTTCACTTCCCGGCATCGACCGATCGCTCGTCAACCCGACCTCCGCGCTGCCCCCGTCGAATGACCGGCGCTATACTCAAGTCTAGTGCGTAAAGCCTTCCATGACATCGACCGGACGAGCGGCGCGGCGCGACCGCGGCCGCGGTGCATCCCATGAAGGCACTCATCTGCGGCGTCGGCGGCCAGGACGGCGCCTATCTCGCGCGCCTCCTGCTCGGCAAGGGCTACCACATCGTCGGCACGTCGCGCGATGCCGGCAGCGCGGACTTCCAGAACCTCGAGGCGCTCGGCATCCGCGCGCGCGTCGATGTGCACTCGATGGATCTCCGCGACGCGCGCAGCGTCGAGCAGGTCCTGAATGAGTCGGCGCCCGACGAGATCTACCTGCTCGCGGGCCAGAGCTCGGTCGGCCTCTCGTTCACCGAACCCGCGGAGACCCTCGAGAGCATCTGCCTCGGCACCCTCAACGTGCTCGAGGCGATGCGCCGGCTCACGCGCGTGCCGCGCCTCTACCACGCGGGCTCGGGTGAGTGCTTCGGCGTGCACGCTGCCGGCGGCGCCGACGAGCGCACCGCGTTCGCGCCCCGGAGTCCCTACGGCGTCGCCAAGGCCGCCGCGCACTGGCTGGTCGCGAACTACCGCGAGTCGTACTCGCTCTACGCGTGCAGCGGCATCCTCTTCAACCACGAGTCACCGCTTCGGCCGGTGCGCTTCGTGACCCGCAAGATCACGGCCGCCGCCGCGCGCATCGCCCGCGGCTCCGCCGAGCGCCTCGCGCTCGGCCGGCTCGACATCGTCCGCGACTGGGGCTGGGCGCCGGAGTACGTCGAGGCGATGTGGACGATGCTGCAGCAGAACGCACCGCGCGACTTCGTGATCGCGACGGGCGAAGCGCACTCGCTCGAGGAGTTCGTGGCGACGGCGTTCGCAAGCGTCGGCCTCGACTGGCGCGAGCACGTCGACATCGACCCCGCGCTGCGCCGTCCGACGGACCTGGCGGCGAGCGTCGGCAACCCCGCCGCCGCCGCCGAGGCACTCGACTGGCGGGCGCACTACCGCATGACCGACGTCGCGCACGCGATGGTCGCGGCGGAACGCGCCTAGACCCGTGGCCGCCGCCCCGCCCGGCCCGCCCGTCCCGGCGATCACCGCCCGCGGCCGCGCGGCGCCGCCAGGAGCGCTCGCGGTGCGCCTCTGCAACTGGGTGGGCGAGGTCGTGCTCGCGGTCCCGACGCTGAGGCGCCTCGAGGCGGCCGGCTACCGACTCGCGCTCGTCGGCAAGGGCTGGGCGCCCGCGCTCCTCGCGGGCACCGGCTGGAGCGTCACCGTGCGCCCGCCCGCCGTGCTCGCCGCCGGCCGCACGTTCCGTGCGCTTCGGGAAACGACCGGCGCGCGGCGCGGCGCGCCCGCGTTCCTGCTGACGAAGTCGTTCTCATCCGCGCTCGAGGCGCGCCTCGGTGGCTGGCGCGGGTTCGGCTACGCGCGCGACGGCCGCAGCTTCCTGCTCGGCGCCGCCTACCCGCTCCGGCGGTTCGCGCACGCCTCGCACGCCTACTGGCACCTCGCGAGCGAGTTCCTCGGCGAATCCGCCCCCTACCCGGTGGCGATCGGCCTGCGCGCGTCGGCGGCACAGGAGGCGAAGGCGAGCGAGCTCCTCGCGGCGCATGCACTCAGCGCACGGCCGTACGTGCTGCTCTGCCCGTTCTCGGGGGCGGATGATCGCGAGGGCCTGAAGCTCTGGCCCGGCTTCGGGGCGCTCGGCCGCTACCTCGAGGATCGCGGCGTCGCGACGCTGGTGTGCCCCGGGCCCGGCGAGGACGCCCGGGCCGCGGCGATCCTGCCGGCCGCGGTGCGCCTGCCCGGCGTCGACCTCGGCACCTACGCCGCCCTCCTCGCGCGGGCACAGGCGGTGGTCGCGAACGACACGGGGCCCGGGCACCTCGCGGGCGCGGTTGGTGCGCGCCTCATCGGCGTGTACGGCCCGCAGTCGGTCGCCGCGTGGGCGCCGCTCGGTCCCCGCGTGAGTCTCGTCCACGAACCGACTGGCTGGGCGACGCTCGAGCGCGTCACGGCGCTGCTCGGCTACTGAGCGCGCTCAGCCGGGTCTGAGCCACGCCTCGAGCCGCGCCGGCAGGAGCGCCGTGTCGAAGCGGCGCCGGGCGCGGTCGTAGGCCCGCTCACGCAGCTCCGCGATCTCCTCCGCGCCGAGCGCCACGAAGCGCGCGAGCGCCTCGGCGACGCTACCGGGATCGAAGGGATCGGCGATGAGGCCGGTGGCACCGCCCTCGAGAATCTCGACGGGTCCGCCGTGGTCGGGGCCGATCGTCACGAGTCCGTGCGCGAGCGCCTCGCCGAACACGAGTCCGAAGGGCTCGTCCGCCGGCATCGCCGCGAAGGCGTGGCACGAGGCGCGGATCGTCGCGAGCTCCCCGTCCGTGATCCAGCCGTGGATGCGCACGCACGTGGCCGCGCGCGTACCCGCGATGAGCGCTTCGAGCCGCGCGCGGTCCTTGCCGACGCCGACCACCTCGAGCACGACGGGCGGATGGGGCGCGGCGAGGAAGCGCTCGAAGCCCGCGAGCAGGAGCGCGAGCCCCTTGAGCGGCGCGAAGCCGCCCATCGTCAGGATCCGAAGCGGCGCGCGCGCGGTGGGATACGCCGGCAGCGCCGCCGGGAAGTCGACCGGGCAGTGCAGCACGCTCGGCTCGCGCCCGAAGATGTCGCGGACGATTGCGGCCGTCGCTGCGCTGTTGGCGGCGAGGTCATCGAGGCGCAGCACGCCGGCACGATCAGTCGCGCGCTTGCCGCGGTAGCGCGGGTTGAGCGCGAGGTTCCAGCGCGACTTCCTGAGCGTGCGCCGGTAGTACGCCGCGATCGGCACGGCGGGATCGAGCCGCCCCTCGATGAACGCGCGATGGAGCGCCGGGCGGGTCTGCGGCACGTAGAGCGCGCGAAAGGGCTCTTCGCAGTACCAGTAGCGGCGCGCGCCCGTCGATGCGTAGCCGAGGTACGCGCTCGCCGGGTAGTTGTGCGCGACGGCGACGTCGATGCCCTCGAGCGCCGCGCTCAGCGCCGCAATCGTCGCGGGGTCGGGACGTCCGTTCCACAGCCGCCGCGGCTTCGGCCGGAAGCCGACGTCGAGCGCGCGGTCGGCGGCGCCGAAGGCGTCGGGCTTCCAGTCGAAGCACAAGAGC
>CAYNCY010000179.1:0-7317 GCA_964395195.1 uncultured Steroidobacteraceae bacterium | reverse complement strand
CCGCACCGCCGAGCTCGGGGATGTAGCGGGTCACGGGATCATCGATGCTCTTGATGAACCCGTCCTTGAGCGCCGCGCCAACGAGCGTGCTGGTCAGGGACTTCGCGACCGAGAACGACGTCCACGGATGGCTCGCATCGTGACCGAGGCCGTAGTACTCGAGCCGGATCGCGCCGTTCTCGAGCACCACGAGCCCGGCAAGCTTGAACTCCGCGGCGTAGCGAGCGAGTGCCGCGGCACTGGGACCGCCCGCCTCGAAACCCGGGATGGTCTTGCCGACCGGGAGAGCGTGCACCTGGGTACCGTGCTTGACCGTGCGCGTCGGGAACACTTCCGCCCAGTGCGCGAACCCGTATTCGCGATCGGCCTGGTTCCAGGTCGCGAGCGCACGCCGCAGCGAGGCGGGTGTCGGCTCGGACGTGTCGGCGGCGACGGCGCCGGCCATGAGCGTGAGAAGCGCCGCGACAAAGAGCGTGCGGCGCACCGAAGGGATCGACGACAGGGTCATGCGGGGGCTCCCGCCGCGAGGTGGATGCGGCGCCGGACGAAGCGTAGCAGCCGCCGGCGCGCCGGTATAATTCGGGCTCGCCATCCGCTTTGCGCCACGAGGTCGACCGTCATGCCGAAGCTCAACATCGATGCCGCGCCCGAGGGCAAGGGCACGCGCTACCCGCCGCCCTTCAACGCCCCCTGCCTCGCGCGCACCTGGCGGCGCCTCGGCGATGCCGCGGGCCTCACCCAGTTCGGGGTCAACCTCGTCACGCTCCGTCCCGGCGTCTGGTCGAGCCAGCGTCACTGGCACTCCCACGAGGACGAGTTCGTGTACGTGCTCGCGGGCGAGGTCGTGCTCGTCACCGACGAGGGCGAAGAGCGACTCGTGGCCGGCGACTGCGCGGGATTCAAGGCCGGCGTCAGGAACGGCCACTGCCTTCGGAACGAGGGCACCGCCGACGTCACGCTCCTGGTTGTCGGCTCCCGCCACGACGACGACCACGGCGAATACCCGGACATCGACCTCGCCTTCGGGTCGGGACGCTACTCCGGCAAGGGCGGCTACCGGCACAAGGACGGCACGCCCTACTAGGCCTGCGCGCGTACAATCCTCGTATGCACTCCCTCGAAGCCGAGTGTCGGGAGCTCGAAGCCGCCGGTCTCATCGACCGCGCAAAGTCCGCCGAGTTCGTCGCGCTCGAACGCGGCGCCCTGTTCCCGGTCGCCGAGGAACTGAGGTACTGCCTCTACGCCTCGGTCGCGGCCATCACGACGGGCATCGGCCTTCTCGTGAAGGCCAACATCGCCAGGCTCGATTCGGTCTCGCTCGCGCTCGTACTCGCCCTCGTCGCCGCGCTCTGCTACGCAAGCGCCATCCGCACCCGCCACCTCGGCCGTGAGCGCAGTCTCGGCGGTGACTACCTGCTCCTCCTCGGGGCGCTGGTATTTTCAGCCGACGTCGGCTACATCGAGTCGCAGTTCCACTGGCTCGGCACGAACTGGAGCTGGCAGCTCCTCGGCCTCGCGCTCGTGCACGGGGTGGTCGCGTACCTGCTCGACTCGCGCCTCGTCCTCTCGGTCGCGCTCGCCGCGCTCGCCGGCTGGTTCGGCGTGCGCGCCAACCTTGGCGGCGTCTTCTACGGTGAGTCGGTACTCAGCGAGTCCGCGGCGCATGCGCTCGTGTGCGCGACGCTCGTACTGCTGCTGCGTCTTGCGCATCCGTTCGTCGCGCCGAACCGGAAGTTCGCGCCGGTGTACGAGCACTTCGCGGCCCATCTCGCCTTCTGGGGCACGCTCGCCCTGTGCTTCGACGCCGGTACGCGCGCCGTCGGCGTCGCGCTCCTCATTGCGCTCGCGACCGTCTCGATCCGGCGTGGTCTCAAGACGGTAGAGGAGTCCTTCGTCGTCTACGGCGTCGGGTACGCGACGCTCGGCCTCTGCGTCGTGCAATCGGCGCTCATCGGTAACGCACTCGGTGCCGCGATCCTCGACCTCCTGACCGTCGTGCTCGCGGTCTCGATCCTGTGGAGGCTCCACCACCGCCTCTCGGGTGGCGAGCCGTGACGCCGCTTCGCCCCACTCCCGCAGAGGAACGCTGGCTTGAGCTCGCCGCGCGACTGCGCGCGGACCGGCGGCTGCCGTGGGTCGTCGACCGCGGCGGCGGCTGGCGGCGACTGCCGCTCTTCACGCGGGCGGCGTTCTTCGTGCTCGGCACGGTCGCGGCGTCGCTCACCGCCGGCATCTTCACGATCGTGCATCTCGACGGCAGCGTATTCCTCGCCGGACTCGTGCTCCTCGGCACCGCCGAGTGGCTGATCCTCGGGCGGCGGTTCTTTGGCACCGGCATCGAGGAGGCGCTCGAGCTCGCCGGCCTCACGATGATCGTGTTCCAGTTCCTCGACGGGCGCGGGGACCCTGAGTTCGTGCGCGGTGCGCTGCTGATCGCCGTGGCCTTTCTCGGCGCGGGCCTCAGGCTTCTGAACCCCCTCTTCACGACGCTCGGCGCCCTCGCGCTCACGTTCGTCCTCGGCGTGCGCGCGGGTCACGGCCAGTCGGCGAACGAGGCGCTCGCCTCCGCCGCTGCCTGCTACGCGCTCGGTGCCGTCGCCCTCCTGCTCGGACGCCGCACCTTCTCGAGGCCCTCCCACGACCGGATGCTCGACTGGCTCGTCATCGCGATGCCGGTTGCGGGGTTTGTGTGGATCGAAGGGCGCCTGCCGACGTCGCTGACACTCGCGACGGTGCGCAGCAGTGGCGTCCGCGAGCTCGCCGTGCTCGGCGTGCCACTCGCCTACGGCCTCGCATCCCTGCTTGCCGGCCTGCGCCGTCGTCGCCACGCGCCATTGATCGCCTGTCTCGCGTGCATCGCCTGCGTCGGCTACGAGCTGCGGAACCTCACGGGTCTTGCCCTCGAGTTCCGGCTGATCGTCTGGGGCACGCTCGCACTCATCGTGACTCTCGTGCTCGATCGGTGGCTCCGGACGCCGCGCGGCGGCGTAACGTCGCTCCCCATAGCCAAGCGCCCCCAGCTCCTCGGACTCACCGAGCTCGCGGCCGCGGCTTCCCTCACCCCCTCCGGCGCGGGCGCGGGCGACCCGCGCTTCTCCGGCGGCGGCGGAACCTACGGTGGCGGCGGGGCGAGCGGCGACGTCTGACGTCGCTCGTCGCGGCGAGTCATTTTTTGGGCGAGGGCTCGGGCAGCGGCCCGATGGCCTCGTCCTGCGCCTGGACCATCACCCAGCGACCGTTCCTGAGAAGCCACACGTCCGACCAGACGAAGCGGCCCTTCTTGATGTGGCCACCCGGATCCTTCTGCACCCACGACTCGCTCCCGGTCGCGAGCGCCGTCCGCCCGAAGAACCGCACCGACACCTCATCGACGTGGTTCGACACGAAGTCTCCGGGACCGGCCGCCGCATCGGCCAGGGTCTCGGCCTTGTTCCAGCGGATCCGCGCTCCGTCCGGGTTCACCCACACGAAGTCATCCGCGAGGATGCGCTTCAGCACCGAGGTGTCATTGGTCGGCACCGACTCCGCCCACTGCCGCTCGCCATCCTCGATGTAGCGACGCGCATCGCTTTGCGAATACGTGCAGCCCGCGACGAAGGCGAGCACGAGGACCCCGCCTGCGACTGTGTTGTGCGGGCGCATCGCTAGCGCCCGTGTGCCGGTCGCACAGCGTGACGCCGCCGCGGCCGAAGCAGGTAGATGATCCCGTTGAGAAGCCCCTCGAGCGTGAGCGCGAGAAGCCCGCCGATCACGATGCCGCTCAGGATCGCGGCGGGCGACAGCGGCACCGTGTAGGCGTACTCGTTCTCGGTCTCGAGCAGAATCTCGTGGTTGGCGCGCACTGCGACGTGAATGATCCGCCCGAGCAGGGGCGCGCGCAGCGCGTCCAGTTCGCGGTTCAGCATCACGAGCCGGTCGTGGATCAGCCGGATCGTGCGGCCCTCGTCCTTGAATGCCGCGTCCGCGCTCGCCTCGTGATGCGAGATGAGCGCATCGACGTCGCCGTTGAAATACTTGTCGGCCGTCTCTTGAAACCCCTGGAAGTTCCGGGCGGCCTCGATCTCGTGGGCGCTGACACGCTTCGCGTATTGGTCGACGAAGCCCGGCACCTGCACGCCGGCCAGCAGCCCCGCCGCAAAAATGACCAGCCTGAGATAGTGGAATAGCATGGGACTCCTCCCGCACGTCGCACCGAGGGCCGGAGAATCGCGATGCCGGCCACCTTACCATTACTGCCCGCTCGCGGAGCCCAAGCAAGCCGTGACGCCTGACGCAGCCCTGGCATTCGTGCGCCGGCACGGGGTCGTGCTCGCCTCCGGCAAGGGTCCGGTACCGAACATCGCCGAGGCCGTGGCCGGCGAGCCCATCCGCGGCAGCTGGTGGTCGCACGCGCGCGGCCGCGACATCTTCCGCGTGCTCGGCGCGCTCGGTGACTCACCCGAATTGCTGGTCTGCCGCCTCGTCGGCGGCAAGCTCACGTTCGTCCATCGACGCCTCTGGCCCGCGCTCGCGCGCCTTGCCGCCGATTTTCCGAAGGCGCACCTGAACCGGGTCGAGGAGGTGCACACGGCGAAGGGACACCACGAGACCCATGAGATCCCGTTCGCCACGTGGATGCCGGCGAAGGATCGCGCGAGCGCCCGTTCCCTCACGAAGGCCGAGGCGCGCGCCGCGCTCGGCGCATGGGCCGTGGCCAAGCCGGCACGCGCGAAACGCCGGCCGCCGCGCTGATTCAGCCGGGGCTTTTCGGCGTCGGCGCAGGTGCAGCCGCGGGCTCCGGTGCCGCGACCGCCGGGGCAGACGCCGCCTCGTGCGCCGCACGGATCTCCCCGGCGAGATCGCAGACCGCCATCGCGTAGTTGATGCGCGGGTTGTAGCGGCTGATGACCCGGAAGTTCGTGAGGCCCACCCGATAGGCGACCGACTCCTTGAGCACTGCGCGGATCAGCACCGCGGGCGCCCCGTCCGGCACCTCGCGATCGATGCGAACCCCACGACGCCTGAGCGCGCCCGCCGTCTCGTTGAGCGCGATGCTGCCCGACACCGCGACATCCCGGTTGCCGAGGGTGTGGACATCGACGAGCGCCCGCTCGCCCGTTTTCCAGCCGCGCGTGGTCAGGAATTCCGCGACGCTCGCGAACACGAACGGCCACTCGCTCCAGAGATTGGCCTTCCGACGCTCCTCGGCGCTTGCGAGGAAGTGCCGGTAGCTCGAGGGCATCAGTTGCGGTGCGCCGAGCGCCCCGCCGTAGGAGCCGTGCACCGTGAGTGGATCGACGCCGAGTTCCCGGGCCAGAAGCAGGAACTGCCGTAGCTCGCCCCGGAAATAGTCCTCGCGCGCCGGGTAGTCGAACGCAAACGTCATCAGCGTGTCGAGTTCCCGGAACGTCCCGGCCGCCTGCCCGTAGTTGGTCTCGACGCCGAGAATGGCAACCAGAAACTCGGGCGCCACCCCGAACCGCGCCGCCGCGCGGTCGAGTTCATCCGCGTGTTCCTTCCAGAACACGGCCCCCGCCGCGACCCGTCCCGCTGTCACGAACCGCGCGCGGTACTCCCACCACGCGAGCGTCTTCTCGGCAGGCCGGGTCATCGCCGTCACGAGCTCCGGCCGCGGCCGCGCCTCGGCGAGCGTCGCGAGAACCGCCGTCTTCGGGAAGCGGTCGCGGTCGACGAGCCTGCGCACGAAGGCGACGATCTCGGGTCGCGTCAGGTCGAAGCCCGGCGCCTCCGCCGGCGCGACGACTTCCTCGGCGCCCGCCGAGGTCGCAAGCACGCTTGCGAGCAGCGCCGCGAACGCCACCGCCGCGAGCCCCGATCCCGAACGGCATACCGGATGTCGCACCTAGAGTTTCGCGACGACGCGCTCGCGCGAGATGTCCGCGATGGTCGGCGTCCCGGCCTGGCCCATGATCACCTTGAGCTCGCGCGTGAACATGTCGAGCACGGCCTCCACCCCCGGCTGCCCGAACGCCGCGAGGCCCCACACCTGCGGCCGGCCGATGCCAACTGCGGTCGCGCCAAGCGCGAGCGCCTTGAAGACGTCGGTGCCGCGACGCACCCCGCCGTCGATCAGCACCGGGATCCGCCCGCGGACCGCCGCGACGACCTCGGGCAGGCACTCGAGCGTCGAGCGCAGGGTTTCCTCGTCGCGCCCGCCGTGGTTCGAGATTACGATCGCATCGACGCCGTGCGAAAGGCAGCGTTCCGCGTCCTCGCCCGTGACGATGCCCTTGAGGATGAGCTTGCCGGTCACGACCTGCCTCAGGCGATCGACGTACTCCCAGCTCAGGTTCCTCGGCGTGTGGCCGGTGACCTTCGAGACGTCGAGCCCCGCGAACATCGGCGCCTTCAGCCAGAAGTCGTGCGAGTTGTTGACGTGGCAGTTGGTGCAGGTGCGCGTGTCCGCCCGCATCGCGCGCTGCAGTGTCTCGTTGTTGCGCCCGGGAATATTGTCGACGGTGAGGGCAATCGCAGGACACCCCGCGCTCTCGGCGCGCTTGACGAGTGCCGTCGTGACGGCCCATTCGTCGGTCGCGTAGAGCTGCATCCAGACCGGCGCGCGCCGCGCCGCCGCGACGTTCTCGACGCTCGTCGAGCCCGCCATCGACAGCATCATGAGCGCGCCCCGGCTCGCCGCCGCGCGCGCGGTGGCGATCTCGGCCTCGGGATGGAACGCACGCTGCGAGGACACCGCCGAGAGGTACACGGGCGAGGGCCAGGTGGTGCCGAGGATCTTCACCGACAGATCCAGGTGACTCACGTCGACGAGCCGGCGCGAGCGGATCTCGACGCGCGAGAACGCCTCGTGGTTGAGCGCGACCGTGCGATCGTCATCGACACCGGTCGCGAGGTACCCGAAGTGCGCCGGCGGCAGCGCCGCGCGCGCGAGCGCCTCGAACTCCATCACGTTGAGAACGTCGGCGAGCGCAACCGGTGCCGGCGCGGTCGAGGAGAGCGCCTTCGCGATCGCCGCGGCCGAGACGCCCGTGAGTGGCAGCGCCGCGAGGTAGCGAAGCAGCCGCCGTCGTTCGAACCAGATCGGATCTCGCGTCGCCATGGACTTCCCCTTGAGTTTCGGCCCGTACGGGCGCTGCGTTGGACTTCTCAGTGCATGGTCGCGGAAGCGCCCCACGGCCGCAACCCGCGCCCCCGTCTCAGTAGTCGATCTGGTAGACGAGTCCGACCGTGTTGCCGGGATCGTTCTGCGGGGTCGTACCTTGCGCGGTCGCGCTGCCGTTGCCGACGACGGTCTGCAGCTTCAGGTGCTTGGTGAGATCGACCTGCGCCTGCAGCTTCGTGATGCCGGTCGAGCTCTGC
>CAYNCY010000178.1:6874-7375 GCA_964395195.1 uncultured Steroidobacteraceae bacterium | reverse complement strand
ACCGCCCCCGGGAACGGAAATGTCAAATCGCGACGATCCTCCCATAAATCACGGGCCGCGCTCGTGACCCACCTCACAGCCCCCAAGGTGGTGGTCCGCACGCCCGGCAATGCGGGCCGCGTCGCTGTTCCGGGACTGTCCCGAGCCCGTTCCGGGACGGTCACCCGGAGCCTTGCAAGGGGGGCTGGCGTGCGGGGCGGCAGCGGCTTGCCGCCGGGCCCTGGCGCCGCCCGGACGCGCCCGCAGGGCGCCGGCGGGGCGGCTCCTCGGGCGCTCAGGTGTGGCAGGCGCTCGGCAGGTACTGGGCGAGCAGGGTCGTCGTCGTCGAGGCCGCAATGGCGCCCGAGGCGATCGTCAGCGTGCCGGGCGCGTTGGTCGTGTTGGCGAGACCGCAGATCCAGACGATGTCCTTGTTCGCGTTGGTGTACGGGACGATCGAGAGGACGAGGCCGCTGATCGTCTTGTTGGCCTGACCGCCGTAGATCACGTTGATGGCGCCGT